>NZ_LFJT01000041.1:0-57346 GCF_001682645.1 Delftia sp. JD2 | reverse complement strand
GGGGCAGGGACTGGCCGCCGATATCGAGGAAGGGACCGCCCTGCCCCTCACCCGCCCCCTCACCCACGCGCGCAGGCAGCAGGTTCATGCGAGGCGACCCCATGAAGCCCGCCACAAAGGTGTTGGCCGGCCGGTTGTAGACCTGCTGCGGCGTGCCCAGCTGCTGCAGCACCCCGCCCTTCATGACGGCGATGCGCGTGGCCAGGGTCATGGCCTCGATCTGGTCGTGCGTGACATAGATGATGGTGGCGCCCAGGCGCTGATGCAGCTTCTTGATCTCGGCGCGCATGTCCACGCGCAGCTGGGCATCGAGGTTGGACAGCGGCTCGTCGAACAGGTAGAGCTGCGGCTCGCGCGCCAGCGCCCGCCCTATGGCAACGCGCTGGCGCTGGCCGCCCGACAGCTGGCGCGGCTTGCGCCCCAGCAGGTGCTCTATCTGCAGCAGCCTGGACACCTCCTGCACCCGCGCAAGGCGCCGCGACTTGTCCACCTTGCGCATCTCCAGCGGAAAGCCGATGTTGCCCGCCACGGTCATGTTGGGGTACAGCGCATACGACTGGAACACCATGGAGATGTCGCGCTCGGCCGGCGCCGCGTGGGTGATGTCGCGGCCGCCCAGCGCCAGACGGCCGCCGCTGGGCGGCTCCAGGCCCGCGATGATGTTCATCAGCGTGCTCTTGCCGCAGCCCGACGGGCCGACGAGGACCAGGAATTCGCCCTCCTGCACGGCAATGCTGATGTCCTGCAGGATGCTGGCCGCGCCGAAGCGCTTGTGGATGCGGTCGAGATCAAGGAATGCCATGGAATGCCTCACTGGAAGATGCTGGGCATCAGCCTTTGACGGCGCCGGCCATCAGCCCGCGCACGAAGAATCGGCCCGACACCAGGTACACGGCCAGCGTCGGCAAGGCCGCGATGAACGCCCCCGCGAAGTGGACGTTGTATTCCTTGACACCGGTGCTGCTGTTGACCAGGTTGTTCAGCGCCACGGTCAGCGGGTAGGAGCTGAAATCGCTGAACGAGGCGCCGAAAAGGAACTCGTTCCAGATGCTGGTGAACTGCCATATCGCGGCCACCACGACGATGGGCAGGCTGTTGGGCAGCAGCACGCGCCACAGCAGCCCGAAGAACCCCGCGCCATCCATGCGCGCCGAGCGCACCAGCTCGGCCGGGAAGGCCGCGTAGTAGTTGCGAAAGAACAGCGTGGTGAAGCCTATGCCGTACACCGTGTTGACGAAGACCAGGCCCTTGAGGCTGCCCGCCAGGCCCAGCGCCCCCAGCATCTTGGCCATGGGGATCAGCACGATCTGGAATGGAATGAAGACAGACAGCAAGATGGCGCCGAACAGCAGGTCCGCCCCCCGGAAACGGAACTGGGTCAGGATGCAGCCGTTGAGCGCGCCCAGGGCCGTGGACAGCAGCACGGATGGCACGGCCACCAGGAAGGAATTGAGGAAGAACGGCCGCAGCCCCGTGGCCTGCACGCCGATCTGCGCCGTGCTCCAGGCGCTGCGCCAGGGCGCCAGCGTCCACTGGCCGGGCAGCGCCAGCAGGTGGCCGCTGCGGATCTCGTCGAGCGGCTTGAACGAATTGGCCAGCATCACATAGACCGGCAGCAGGAAGACCGCCGCCAGCAGGACCAGCGCCGCATACAGCAGCACGCGCCAGGGCTGAAGCCGCCGTGTCACGGACCAGGGTGTGCGCAGCTCAGTCATGGCGACCTCCTGCGCTGCGCATGGCGCCCCAGAGATAGGGCAGGACGATGGCGCCCACGGCCAGCAGCATCAGCACCGAGCTGGCCGCGCCCACGGCCATCTCGTTGCGGGTGAACGAGTACTGGTACATGAACACCGAGGGCAGCCAGGTCGAGCGGCCTGGCCCGCCATTGGTCAGCGCAATCACCAGGTCATAGGACTTGATGGCCATGTGCGCCAGGATCACGAAGGCCGATACGAAAACCGGCCCCAATTGCGGCAGGACGATGCGCCAGTAGACCTGCCAGGTGCGCGCGCCATCGAGCCGCGCCGCATGGATCTGCTCGGAGTCCACCCCGCGCAAGCCCGCCAGGAACAGGGCCATGGCAAAGCCGCTGGTCTGCCACACGGCGGCGATGACCACGCAGTAGATGGCCATGTCGCCGTCCTTGATCCAGCCGAACGCAAAACCCTGCCAGCCCAGCAGGTGCATGGATTTTTCCAGGCCCACGCCGGGGTCGAGCAGCCATTTCCACGCCGTTCCCGTGACGATGAAGGACAGGGCCATGGGGTACAGGAAGATGGAGCGCAGCACGGCCTCGGCGCGGATCTTCTGGTCGATCAGGATGGCCAGTACCAGGCCCAGCGCCATGGCAATGGCGATGTAGAGGCTGGCGAACACCGCGAGGTTGTTCGCCGAGATCTTCCAGTTCTCCAGCCCCAGCAGCCGCGTGTAGGCAGCGGTGCCGGCCCATTCATGGCGCGGCAGCAGGGTCGATGCCGTGAACGACAGATAGACCGTGAACAGAATGCATCCGTACACGCACACCAGCGTGAGCAGCACGCTGGGGCTGAGCAGCAGCCTGGGGAGCCAGCCGGCCTTCATGGCAGGGTCCTCCATCAGTCGGCCAGGGCCGAGGCCAGCTCGGCCACGGCCCTGGCATCGTCGATCTGGCCGTTGAAGTGGCGCGTGACCACGTCATAGATGGCGTTCTTGGCCGATGCGGCCGTCGCATGGCCCAGCGCAATGGAGCCCAGCATGCTGCGCCGGCCATCGGCCTCGGCCACGTCGCGGATGGCCTTTTTGCCGCATTCGTCGAAGGCCGTATCCGCCACGTCCAGGCGCGCAGGCGCCGCACCCTTGACGACATTGAACGCCGACTGAAAGGCCGGCTCCATGATGGCGGCCGCCAGCTTGCGCTGAGCGGCCGCCTTGCCCGCGTCGGACAGCCTGAACATCACGAACTGGTCGGTACTGAAGGCCACCATGCCCTGGGTGCCCGGGAAGCGATAGCAGGCAAAGTCCTTGCCGGGCTGCTTGCCGGCGTTGAGGAACTCGCCCTTGGCCCAGTCGCCCATGATCTGGAAGCCCGCCTTGCCGGCGATGACCATGCCCGAGGCCACGTTCCAGTCGCGCCCCGAAAAATCCTTGTCCACCAGGCTGCGGATCTGCGCCATGCGCTGGAATACCTTGCGCGTGGTCGCCGACCGGATGGTGGCCTGATCGCGCTCGATGAAGGCCTTGCGGTAGTAGTCGGCGCCGCCCGTGGACAGGGCCACGCTGTCGAACACGATGGCCTCCTGCCAGGGCTGGCCGCCATGGGCGATGGCGATGAAGCCGGCTTGGCGCACCTTGCGCGCCGCCGCGATGAATTCGTCAAAGCTCGCTGGCTCGGCCGTCACGCCCGCCTGGGCCAGCACCTGCCGGTTGGCCCACAGCCAGTTGGTCGAATGGATGTTGACCGGCGCCGCGATCCAGCGGCCCTGGTAGCGCGAGAATTTCTGCACCTCCTGCGGCACGCTTTTGTCCCAGCCCTCGCGCGCGGCCAGGGCATCCAGGTCGGCGACCACGCCCTGGCCGCCCCAGTCCAGGATGTCGAAGCCCAGCATCTGCACCGCCGTGGGCGGGTTGCCCGAGGTCACGCGGGCGCGCACCGCCGTCATGGCCGCCTCGCCGCCGCCACCGGCCACGGGCATGTCGTTCCAGCGCACGCCCTGCTTTTCCAGCCCGCTCTTGAGCAGGTTCAGCGCGGCGGCCTCGCCGCCAGCGGTCCACCAGTGCAGGACCTCGACGCTCTGCCCGGCCATGGCGGCCGGCGGTGTGGCAAGGGCCATGGCCAGCGCCATGGCAGTCAGTGGCCGCTTCATGCCGTGTCTCCTTCGTGGATGGGCAGATACCAGTGGCTGCGCGCACCCAGGTGCATGTGCAGGGTCTTGGCCTGGGTGTAGTCCTCGGCGGCACGGCGGCCCAGCTCTCGGCCCAGACCGCTTTGGCGGTAGCCGCCGAAAGGCAGCTCGGCATGGCCTTCGAGGAAGGTATTGACCCAGACCGTGCCGGCCTTGATGCGCCGCGCCGCCGCCAGGCAGGTGCTGAAGTCACGGCTCCAGACGGCGGCCGACAGGCCGTAGAGCGTGGCGTTGGCCAGGTCGATCGCATCGTCCAGGTCCTCGAAGACCAGTACCGCGAGCACGGGCCCGAAGACCTCCTGCCTGGCAATGGCCATGTCCGGCGTCACGCCGGCCAGTACCGTGGGCTCCACATACAGGCCCGGGCGCGCCATGCGGCCGCCCCCCAGCACCACGCGTGCGCCGGCCTGGCGCGCGGCCTCGATATGGATGAGGATGGCGTCCAGCTGGCGCTGCGTGGTGATGGCGCCCACCTGCACGCCCTGGTCCAGCGGATCGCCCACGCGCACCTGCCGAGCGCGCTCGGCCACGGCGGCCACGAAGCGCTCCGCGATGGCCGCCTGCACCAGCACGCGGCTGCCGCTGTTGCAGCACTGGCCGGCATTGAAGTGCATGCCCAGCACCGTGGCATCGACGGCCGCCTCGAAGTCGCAGTCGGCAAAGACGATCTGGGGGTTCTTGCCGCCCAGCTCCAGGGACAGCTTCTTGAGGGTCTGCGCCGATGCTGCGGCCACCTTCCGGCCTGTTTCCGTGGAGCCCGTGAAGGACAGCATGTCGATGTCCGGGTGCGCGGCCAGGACCTCGCCGACAGCGCCACCGCCGCCTGGCAGGATGTTGACGGCACCGGGCGGCAGGCCGGCGTTCATGAGGATCTCGCCCAGCATCAGCGTCGTGGCCGATGTTTCCTCGGCCGGCTTGACCACGGCCGTGCAGCCGGCGGCCAGCGCAAAGGGCAGCTTCTGGCTGACGATGAGCAGGGGAAAGTTCCAGGGCGTGACGATGCCGACCACGCCCAGCGGCTCGCGCAGCACCACACCCAGCGTCTGCTCGCCCAGCGTGTCATAGCTGTCGCCATGCAGGTTGCGCGCCAGTGCGGCGGCGTAGTGCCACAGGTCGGCTGCCGCGCCCACCTCGTCCAGCGACTGGGCCAGCGGCTTGCCAGTCTCCAGCGTCTCCATACGCGCCAATTCCTGCCTGCGGTCCAGCAGGCATTCGGCCACGGCACGCAGCACGCTGGCGCGCTGCGCACCCTTCATGCGGGGCCAGGGCCCGTGGTCCGCAGCGCGGCGTGCGGCGGCAATGGCACGCGCGGCATCGGCCAGCCCGGCCCGCGCATGGATGCTGGCCACGGTGCCGTGGGCCGGGGAGCGGCGCTCCAGCGTCGCGCCGTCGGCCGCATCGGCCCAGGCGCCATCGATGAGCAGCCGGCCATGGAACGGGGGCCTGTGGACGAGGCCGGCCATGGCCCCTGCATTCACTGCAGGTGCATGGGCTGGAGGCGGGTTCGCGGCAGTCATGGTGGCGGTCTCCTTGGGTGATTCAGGGGGCAAGGGCGGGACGGCGAATCGGCAGGTCGGCAGGTCGGCGCAGATTCAGCGGCCCAGGTAGCGCGGCACGCGCTTTTCCTTGAAGCTGCGCAGGCCTTCGGCTGCATCGGCCGTGCTCGCGGCCAGGGCTGCGGCCATGGCTTCCAGTGCGGCGGGTGCGTCTTCGCCGGCGGCGGCATTGATCAGTTGCTTGGTCAGCTGCAGTGCCACGGGCGCCTGGCCTGCCATGTCGTGGGCCAACGCAGCAGCGCGCAGGCCCAGTTCGCTGGCCGGCACCCGTTCATGCACCAGCCCGCAGGCCAGCGCCTGATCGGCGGACAGCCGCACGCCGCCCAGGGCCAGGTACTTCGCGTGGCCGGGGCCGATCAGCCGCACCAGCCGCTGCGAGCCGGACCAGCCGGGACAGGTGGCGATCGATGCCTCTGGCAGCGCGAACTGCGCCGTATCGACGGCGATGCGCACATCGCTGGTGATGGCCAGCTCCAGCCCGCCGCCGAACGCATGGCCGTTGAGCGCCGCAATCACGGGCTGGCGCAGCCGCGCCCACCGGTCGAACACCTGGTGGCCACGGCGCACCCACTGCCGCCACATGTCCAGCGGCTGCAGCGCGGCCCAGGCATGAATGTCGGCCCCCGCGCAAAAGGCCCTGTCGCCACGGCCGGTCAGCACCACGGCACGGATGGCGCCATCGGCCTCGATCTCGCGCGCCATGTGCTCCAGTGCGTCAAGCATGCAGGGGGTCAGCGCGTTGAGCCGTGCGGGCCGGTCTATCGTGACCTGGGCCACGGGGCCCTGGCGCACCAGTTGAACCAGGGTCTCAGCCACGGCGGACCTCCCGGGCCTGCAGGGCCAGGCCAAAGGGCGCATCGTGGAACAGGCACTCATCCATACGCCGCAGGTCGGGCGCCACCTGCAGCGCCATGCCGGCCTGCTCCAGCACATCGCGCTGCAGGTCCACGCCGGGCGCGATCTCGCGCACGACCAGGCCCTGGTCTTCGAGGTCGATGACGCAGCGCTCGGTCACATAGCGCACCCGCTGCCCGCGCTGGCGCCCGACCAGGCCGCTGAAGCTGATGTGCTCGGCCGTGCCGACGAACTTGCGCGTGCCGCCCTCCTCGAGGATGTCCAGCCGCCCGTCTCCCACGCGCAGCCTGGCGCCGGCCGTGAAAAGTCCGCAGAAGACGATGCGCCGCGCATGGGCCGTGATATCCACAAAGCCGCCGCAGCCGGCCGTCAGATAGGGCCTGGCCCCCAGCCGCGAGACATTGACGCTGCCATCGCCATCCACCTGAAGGAAGGACAGCAGCGTCACATCGAAGCCCCCGCCCTGGAAATAGGTGAACTGCTGGGGTGAGGCCACGATGGCATCGGCATTGGCCGCGCAGCCAAAGGCAAAGCCCAGCAGCGGCATGCCGCCGACGGCGCCCTGCTCTATGACCCAGGTCACCTCGCCATGCAGGCCCTCTTCGAGCAGGATGCGCGGCACATTGGCCGCAATGCCAAAGCCCAGGTTGGCGGCATGCCCGTGCGCCAGCTCCATGGCGGCGCGGCGCGCAATCACCTTCTCGGGCCCCCAGGCCTGGGGCTCGAAGCCGGACAGCGGTTGCGCAACCTCCCCGCTGATGGCCGGGTCATACACCGTCTGCGTGGTCTGCCACTGATCGGCATCGACCACCACATGGTCCACCAGATGGCAGGGGACGCGGACATCGTGCGGCCTCAGGTGGCCGGCCCTGACGATGCGCTTGACCTGGGCGATGACGATGCCGCCGTTGTTGCGTGCGGCCATCGCCTGCTCCAGCGCACCCAGCAGCGCGCCTTCGTGCTCATAGCCCAGGTTGCCGCGCTCATCGGCCGTGGTGGCGCGCAGGACGGTCACGTCGGGCGCCACAGCAGGAAAGAACAGCCAGTCGCACCCGTCGAAATGCTGCAGGCGCACTACCGGATGGCGGCTGGCCGGCTCGTTCATCGCGCAGCCCTGCTGTGCGGGATCGACAAAGGTGCCCATGCCCGCCTGGGTCAGCACGCCCGGGCGCCGCGCAGCCGCCTCGCGGTGCATGTCGAACAGGATGCCGCTGGGGATGTTGTAGGCCTGGATCTGGTTGTCCACCACCATGCGCCAGATCGCAGGCATGGGCAGTGAGGACGGGCCGCTGGGATACGAGCCGGCCAGGACACGCGACAGCAGCCCGGGCCGGGCCAGATGGTCCATTCCCTTGATGCCGTACATATCGCCGGCCGCAATCGGGTGCAGCGTGGTCAGGTTGCGCGGAGCACCCTCGCGTTCGAAGCGCTCGCCAATGGCGGCCAGCACCTTGTCGGGGCAGCCCAGCCCGCTGGACGAGCTCACGCTGACGATGTCGCCGTCGCGCAGCAAGGCTGCAGCCTGTGCGGCGGTGATGTGCTTGTTCATGCGGCTGCTCCCCGTTCCCGTGCAAGGGGATTGGCTATGGGTACGGCCCGGCCCGTGCGGCAGGCCTGGGCCATGGCCACCGCCGCCGCCAGCGAGCGCACGCCGTCCTCGCCGGTGGCGGCAGGCAGGCCTTCGCCGCGCAGGGCGGCGCAGAACGCGACCACCCCATGCGCGTAGAGACCGTGGTGCTCCACGGCAATGGACTGCTCGCCGGCCCCATTGCGCAGCAGCACCTCGCCGCCCGGCCGCTGCGTCATCACATCGCGCCCGATGAGCGAGCCCGAGGCGCCATGGATCTCGATGCCGGTTCCCGCATGCGCCACGGTGAATGCCGCATGCAGTTGCGCCAGCACGCCGTTGTCCAGCCGCAGCACGGCCATCACGCCGTCCGCCACGCCGTTGCGGGACAGCGGTCCTTGCTGCTCCAGCGCCACCGCCTCCACCGGCTCAGCCCCCAGGATGAAGCGCAGCGCATCCACGTCATGCACGCCGATGTCGAGGATCACGCCACCGGCCTCGGGCCGCTCCAGCCGCCAGCCCTGCACAGAGGGCGGCAGTTCGATGGCGTGGAAGACGCGCGCAAACAGCGGCTGGCCCACGGCGCCATTGCGCACCAGCTCGCGCATCCTGCGGTGCGTTGCCGCGTTGCGCAGGTGGTGGTTGGTGCCCAGCACTACGCCTGCGGCCCGGCATGCCCTCACCATGTCCAACGCATGCTCCACGGTCAGCGCCAATGGCTTCTCGCACAGGACATGCTTGCCGGCCGCTGCCGCAGCAAGGACCTGGGCGTGGCGCAGTTCGTTGTCGGAGCTGACGTAGACCACTTGGACTGACGGGTCGGCCAGCAGGGCGGGCACCGAGTCGTAGGCGCGGGCAATGCCCTGCTCGGCAGCAAACTGCGCCGCGCGCTTTGCACTGCGGCTGGCGACCGCCGCCACCGTGTGCCCGCGCTGCGCGCGGATGGCACCGATCATGTGATCGGCAGCAATGGTGCTGGCCCCTATCAATCCCCAACCGACCTCGCTCATGGTCTCCCTCCTTGTATTGATAATTTCTATTGGAACGTTCTAATTGATTATTGGAACGTTCCAAAAGAAGATCAAGCACAATCGCGCCGACCCAGGGAAAACACCGAACCATGATGAACAAGCCCCCTTCCGTGCGCGCCGTGACCATCCTTGACGTGGCGGCTGCGGCCCAGGTATCCAAATCAACGGTGTCGCTGGTGCTCAAGGGCAGCCCCCTGATTCCGGCCGAGACATCGGAGCGCGTGCGTGCAGCGGCAGCGCAGCTCGGCTACGTCTACAACCGCCGCGCCGGAGAGCTGCGGCGCCAGTCGTCCAACATGGTCGGTGTCGTGATCAACGACCTGATGAACCCCTTCTTTGCCGAGGTGCTGGCGGGGCTGGAGCGCAGGCTGGCCGATGCCGGCTTCATCACGCTCATGGCCCATACCAGCGAAAGCCTGGAGCGCCAGCAAAAAGTGCTGACCGCCATGCGCGAGCACAACGCGGCCGGCATTGCGCTGTGCCCGGCGCTGGACACGCCGGCCTCGCTGGCGCAGGACCTGCAGTCATGGGGCATTCCCCTGGTGGTCATGATCCGCACGCTGGGCGAGGGAAGCTACGACTTCGCAGGCGCCGACAACGCCCATGGCGTGATGGCGGCCACGCGCCACCTGCTGGCGGCCGGGCATCGCCGCATCGGTTTTCTGGGAGGGCTGGACGGCCTGATGCTGGAGCAGCGCCTGAGCGGCTGCAGGGCCGCCTTTGCCGATGCAGGCCTGGCTTTCGATGAAGACCTGGTTTTCTCCGCCAGCCCCACGCGCACGGGAGGGCATGACGCCATGCTCAGCCTGCTGGCCGCGCAACCAGCCATCAAGGCGGCCATCTGCTACAACGATCTGGTGGCCTTTGGCGCACTGTCTGCCCTGGACGAAAACGGACTGCGCGCAGGCAAAGACTTCGCGCTCATGGGCTTCGACAACGTGTTCGATGCCGCGCATTCCCATCCCCCCCTGAGCACGGTGGACGTGCGCCCCGCCGAGCTTGGCGAACAGGCTGCCACCTTGCTGCTGGCACGCATGGCCCATCCGGGCCAGCCCCGCCAGCAGTTGTTGGCCAGGCCCAAGCTGGTGCTGCGCCAGTCAGCCTGAAGACCGCGGCTCGGTCGGAACTGGCCCGGCTCTGCAGGCTCAGCGCGGTAGCCCGTCAATCGTCTGGATCAGCAGTTGCGCCAACCTGTCGCTGGCGGCCTGGGTGCGGTGCACGCCATCCGGGTTCAGGTCTTCGTCACCCCGAAAGTCCGCATCCCAGCCGGCGTGCGGTATGCCCTGTTGCGTGGCGATGTCGTGCATCACCGCGTTCAGGGCGTCCAGGTTGTTCGTCCATTCAACGGGAAAGCGCCCCAGCGGCATGCCGGGCAGGCCCGTGAACACGGGAGTGGAGCCGCATTCCCGGCTGATGCGCACGGCCTCCAGCAGGTCGGCCCGGTACTCGTCTGGCGGGACCAGGCCGAAGCCGTCATTGGCGCCCAAGGCGATGACCGTGACGCGGCTGTTGTGCGGCACATCGGCAAACGTCAGCATGAGTTTTTGCAGCCGCAGGCCGTTGATGCACCTGTCATCCAGCGTCCACCAGGGGCGTGCCGCCTGGATGCGCTGCACCGGCGTGATGTCCACGCCGTAGCCGTTGAGAATGCTGTCGCCGTTGAGCTCGATGCTCAACGGGCAGCGATAGCCAAACAGCCGGCACAGCAGCTTTTGCAACCAATCCATATCGAACCTCCTGGGGAATGCGGGCATGGACGACACGGCATGTGTCGTTCATCCGATGATCCGCGAGGCTCCCTCGCCCGCAGGCACTCCGGGCACCACGGCCTGGCGTGCAGTGCCCAGGCACATCATCTGAAGGGCGCCAGGGCCGCTATCCCACCATCTCCCGCACCCAGCCCGGCAACTCGATGGCCTTCTGCCTGGGAAAGTCCACCCAGATGACGGTGCCGCCACCGGCCGCGCAGATGACGCCGGGTTCGGAGATGCGTTCCATGGTTCCCCAGGTCTCGAACGTTGTGCGGCCGGGGTCGCTGACGTACATCTTGAGCAGCACTTCGTCGGGATAGGCCAGCTGCTGGTGGAAGTTGCAGAACGCATTGACGATGACCGGCCCCTGCCCGCCCGGCGTAGGCGCCATGCCCGCTTCAACCATCCAGTCGATGCGGGCAGTCTCCAGATAGCGGAAGTACGTGGCGTTGTTGACATGGCCCATGGCGTCCATGTCGCCCCAGCGCACTTTGAATCGCATCTCGTGAACCCATTTTTTATATTCTGGAATCTCTATGCGCATGCCTGCAGTCTCCTTGTTGTAGCGCCACCGCAAGGCACCATGCCCCGCAGCCCCCGGTCACTGTGCAGCAGGGCGGATTCCCGCGCTGTCACCTATCAGCAACGACGGGGTCCACGCACGTCATAGAATCCACCGCATTGCGGCATTTGCGCTGCAGCCGAACGAACGTTCGGTCTGCCGAACATCCTGTTTTTTCAATATCCAAGCGAGACACCCCGATGACGAACGAAGAAATCCTGGCCCAGTACGGGCCGCGCGAAGCCATGGAATACGACGTGGTGGTGGTTGGCGGCGGCCCCGGCGGCCTGGCCACGGCCATCCGCCTCAAGCAGCTGGCGGCCGAAAAAGGCCAGGATGTCTCCGTCGTCGTGCTGGAAAAGGGCTCGGAGCCCGGTGCCCACATCCTGTCGGGCGCCATCATGGACCCGCGTGCGCTGACCGAGCTGATCCCTGACTGGAAGGAAAAGGGCGCGCCCCTGACCCAGCCCGTCACCGACGACGCCATGGTTTTCCTGGGCGAGAAATCCGCCCTGCGCACCCCCAACTTCCTGCTGCCGGCGTGTTTCCAGAACCACGGCAACTACATCGTTCGCCTGGGCTACGTGGTCAAGTGGCTGGGCGAGCAGGCCGAGGCACTGGGCGTTGAAATCTTCCCGGGCTTTGCTGCCGCCGAGGTGCTCTACAACGAGGACGGCTCGGTCAAGGGCGTGGCCACCGGCAACATGGGCATCGGCAAGGACGGCGAACCCACGGGCGAGTTCCAGCTGGGCATGGAGCTGCACGCCAAGTACACGATCTTTGCCGAAGGCTCACGCGGCCATCTGGGCAAGCAGATCATTGCCAAATACCAGCTGGACGCCGGCAAGGACCCGCAAAGCTACGGCCTGGGCATCAAGGAGCTGTGGGAAATCGACCCGGCACGCCACAAGCCCGGCTTCGTGATGCACACGGCCGGCTGGCCCATGGACAGCAAGACCTACGGCGGCGCCTTCCTCTACCACCTGGACGACAACAAGGTCACGCTGGGCTTCATCACGGGCCTGGACTATGCCAACCCCTACCTGAGCCCCTTCGAGGAATTCCAGCGCTGGAAAACCCATCCCAACATCCGCTACTACCTGGAAGGCGACGAGTCCAAGGGCATCAAGCCGGCCAAGCGCCTGGGCTACGGCGCGCGCGCCATCACGGCAGGCGGCCTGCTGTCCCTGCCCAAGTTCGTGTTCCCGGGCGGCGCGCTCGTGGGCTGCGACGCAGGTTTCCTGAACGTCAGCCGCATCAAGGGCAGCCATGCCGCCATCAAGACCGGCATGCTGGCCGCCGAGGCCGCCTATGACGCCATCGTCGCGGGCCGCCAGGGCGACGAGCTGGGCGCCTATGTAGAGGCCTTCGAGAACAGCTGGCTGTACGAAGAGCTGAACAAGTCGCGCAACTTCAAGGCCTGGTTCAAGAAGGGCCTGACCACGGCCACGCTGATGAACGGCATCGAGCAGTTCGTGCTCAAGGGCAACATCCCCTGGACGCTGCACCGCGACAAGCCCGACCACGCCTACCTGAAGCCTGCGGCCGAGTGCAAGCCCATCGACTATCCCAAGCCCGATGGCAAGCTGACCTTCGACCGACTGTCCAGCGTCTTCATCAGCAACACCAACCACGCCGAAGACCAGCCCGCCCACCTGACGCTCAAGGATGCCTCGGTGCCCGTGGCCATCAACCTGGCCAAGTACGCAGGCCCCGAGCAGCGCTACTGCCCGGCCGGCGTCTATGAGTTCGTGGACGACACGGCCCAGGGCGGCAAGCGCTTGCAGATCAACGCCCAGAACTGCGTGCACTGCAAGACCTGCGACATCAAGGACCCCACGCAGAACATCGTCTGGGTCACGCCCGAAGGCGGCGGCGGGCCGAACTACGCGGGCATGTGATCCGCACGCCACACCGGCCCTCCTCTGAAGCCTGCCCAAGCCTGCTTGTGCAGGCTTTTTCTTTGAGCGCCGTCAAAGCCATGCAGGCCCAGAAAGCATAGAAGGCCATCCGAAAGGCGCTTGCACGCAATAAAAATGCACGGCAAAGCCAAAAACAGGCCCCTGAAGACGCAAACCTGCACCGCCAAACCTGTCCAACACGCATGAAAAAGTTGCACCTAGGGCATTCCCCGCAGATTTCATGCCAATTTTTAGATACAAACCTATAGGTGAAAACCGGGTCGTCCAAACGCCAAGGCGTACAGGGCGGCTGCAGTAGACTTTGCCGCGAAGCGCCGCGACCGTCCTGTGCGGCCTTCTGCTGAGCAAACAGGAACAAACACAAGCACGTTGGAGATACACGTATGAAGCACTTGTCTTGGGCGCCCCTGGGCGCGCTGGCCCTGGCAATTTCCGCCATCGCGGGCGGCGCCCACGCCGCTGACGAGAAGTCGGTCGCAGTGACCGCCATCGTCGAGCACCCTGCACTCGACGCCGTGCGCGACGGCGTGCAGGCCGCGCTCAAGGAAGCTGGCTACGAAGCCGGCAAGAACCTCAAGTGGCAGTACCAAAGTGCCCAGGGCAACACCGGCACGGCCGCGCAGATCGCACGCAAGTTCGTGGGCGACAAGCCTGACGCCATCGTGGCCATCGCCACGCCCTCGGCCCAGGCCGTGGTCGCATCGACCAAGACCGTGCCCGTGGTGTTCTCCGCCGTGACCGACCCCGTGGCCGCCAAGCTGGTGCCCAGCTGGGAGCCGTCCAAGAACAACGTGACCGGCGTGTCCGACCTGCTGGCCCTGGACAAGCAGATGGATCTGGTCAAGCAGGTCGTGCCCAACGCCAAGCGCGTGGGCATGGTCTACAACCCCGGCGAGGCCAACTCCGCCGTGGTGGTCAAGGAACTCAAGGCCCTGCTGCCCAAGCTGGGCATGACCCTGGTGGAAGCCGCCGCACCCCGTTCCGTGGACGTCAGCAGCGCCGCGCGCAGCCTGGTCGGCAAGGTCGATGTGATCTATACCAACACCGACAACAACGTGGTCTCGGCCTACGAGTCGCTGGTCAAGGTCGGCCAGGACGCCAAGATCCCGCTGGTGGCCTCGGACACCGATTCCGTCAAGCGCGGCGCCGTGGCTGCCCTGGGCATCAACTACCGCGATCTGGGCGAGCAGACCGGCCGCATGGTGGTGCGCATCCTCAAGGGCGAAAAGCCAGGCGACATGAAGACCGAAGTCAGCACCAAGATGGAGCTGTTCGTGAATCCCGGCGCCGCCGAGAAGCAAGGCGTCAAGCTGTCCGACGCGCTGGTCAAGTCGGCCGCCCAGGTGATCAAGTAATACCCGGGGTTTGCCTGCCCGGGACCAACCCGGGCAGTGCGCCCACGGTGGCAGGCGCCATGGCAACATGGCCCTGCCCTTTTTTTAAGTCGTTTTCTGTCCCACGCGCCTGTCGCTCCTCCTATGTCTCTTTTCTCATTGCTCGGTGCCGTCGAGATCGGCCTGATCTTCAGCCTGGTGGCGCTGGGCGTCTTCATCTCGTTCAGATTGCTGCGCTTTCCCGACCTCACGGTGGACGGCAGCTTCCCGCTGGGCGGCGCCGTCTGCGCCATCCTGATTTCCACGGGCACCAATCCCTGGCTGGCCACGCTGGCCGGCACGGCCGCAGGCGCCGTCGCGGGCCTGATCACGGGCTGGCTCAATGTGCGCCTGAAGATCATGGACCTGCTGGCCTCCATCCTGATGATGATCGGCCTGTATTCGGTCAACCTGCGCATCATGGGCGGCCCCAACGTGCCGCTGATCAACGAGACCACGCTGTTCACCCTGCTGCAGCCCGACAGCGTGGCCGACTATGTGATGCGCCCGGTGATCCTGTTCGTGATCGTCGTGATCGCCAAGCTGGGCCTGGACTGGTTCTTCGCCACCGAGCGGGGCCTGGCCATCCGCGCCACGGGCTCCAACGCCCGCATGGCCCGTTCGCAGGGTGTGAACACCGGCGCCATGATCCTGCTGGGCATGGCGATCTCCAACGGCCTGGTCGGCCTGGCCGGCGCGCTGTTCGTGCAGACCCAGGGCGGCTCGGACATTTCCATGGGCATCGGCACCATCGTCATCGGCCTGGCTGCCGTGATCGTGGGCGAATCCATCCTGCCTTCGCGCCGCATCGTCTGGGCCACGCTGGCCGTGGTGGTGGGCGCCATCGTCTACCGCTTCTTCATTGCAGCGGCCCTCAACAGCGATTTCATCGGCCTCAAGGCCCAGGATCTGAACCTCGTCACCGCCCTGCTGGTGACTGTCGCCCTGGTGATCCCCCAACTGAAGCGCAAATTTGCACAGCGCAAGTCCTGATCGCCGGAGAACCCTCATGCTGAGCGCACAACAACTCGAAATCACCTTCAACCCCGGCACGCCCATCGAAACGCGGGCGCTGCGCGGCATGTCGCTGGACATTCCCGACGGCCAGTTCGTCACCGTCATCGGCTCCAACGGCGCCGGCAAGTCCACCTTCCTGAACGCCGTCTCGGGCGACCTGTCCGTGGACAAGGGCCGCATCGAGATCGCCGGCCAGGACATGACGCGCCTGCCCGTGTGGGCCCGCTCCGAGCGCGTGGCCCGCGTCTTCCAGGACCCCATGGCGGGCACCTGCGAGGACCTGACCATCGAGGAAAACATGGCCCTGGCCCAGCGCCGCGGCACCTTCCGCCGCCTGAGCCGCGCCGTCAAGGCAGAGATGCGCGACAACTTCCGCGAGCGCCTGTCCATCCTGGGCCTGGGCCTGGAAAACCGCCTGACCGACCGCATCGGCCTGCTCTCTGGCGGCCAGCGCCAGGCCGTGAGCCTGCTGATGGCGGCGCTGCAGCCTTCGCGCATCCTGCTGCTGGACGAGCACACCGCCGCGCTCGACCCGCGCACGGCCGACTTCGTGCTGCAGCTGACGGCGCGCATCGTCTCCGAGGCCAAGCTCACCACCATGATGGTCACCCACAGCATGCGCCAGGCGCTGGACGTGGGCGAGCGCACGGTGATGCTGCACCAGGGGCAGGTCGTGCTCGACGTCAGCGGCGAAGAACGCGCCCGCATGGACGTGCCAGACCTGCTGCACATGTTCGAGAAGGTGCGCGGCGAAAAGCTGGCAGACGACGCGCTGCTGCTGGGCTGAGCGCTCCGCACTTCCGGGAACAAGGGGCGCTGCGGCGCCCCTTGTTCATGGGATGGCTACGGGCTGGCTATATCCACACGTCGTTCATCGCCGTCCTCTCGCCGCCTTCCTCCCCGGTGTTCAGCACCCCGCGCGGCTCGATCAGCATGAGGCGGGCTTCCCGCTTGGCGCTGGGCTTGTGCTCCGTGCCTTTGGGAACCACGTAGAGCTCGCCCTGGCGCAGCAGCACATGGCCATCACGGAAGTCGATGCGCAGTTCGCCGTCCAGCACCAGGAAGGCTTCATCCGTTTCGGCATGCGAGTGCCAGATGAACTCGCCCTGCACGCGCACGATCTTGAACTGGTAGTCGTTCATCTCGGCGACGACGCGGGGGCTCCACTGGCCGGTGAAGCGGCTGAATTTCTCGGGGAAGTTGATGGCCTCGCAGGGGCGGTTTTCAACGGGGAACGTCATGGGCAGACCTTATGAAAGCGTGTGAAGCCTCCATGCTAGGAAGCGCCATCCCTCCGGTCTTGCACGATCGTGCAGCTCAGGCCGCGCCCAGGCGCCTGAGCCAGCGTGCGGGCGGCACGCCATAGGCCATGGCGAACTGGCGTGCCATGTGGCTCTGGTCGAAGAAGCCGGCCTGCAGTGCGGCATCGGCCACGCCCTGCCCCGCCAGCAGCAGGCGCCGCACGGTGTCCAGCCGGCGCATGGTCAGGTAGCGGTAGGGGCTGGTGCCGTAGAGCGCGCGGAAGTCACGGCACAGCCGCCAGCGGTCCAGGCCACTGGCCTGGGCCAGGGCATCCAGGGTCACGCCCTGCACCAGCGCGTCGTGGATGCAGGCGCGGGCGCGCTCCACGGCCCCCAGGTCGGGCAGGCGCCGGACGTTGCGCCGGCCCGCCACGGCGTCCAGCGCCCATGCCAGGTCGTAGATGGCGTCGTCGCGGGCCAGCGGCTCCAGGTCTTCATCCAGGCCCTGCAGCAGCGGCAGCAGCGCGGCCTTGAGCCGCGGATCGGCAGACAGCCCGCCCTCGACAAAGGGCAAGGGCCTGCCGCCCAGCACCTGCTGGATCAGGGCCGGCTCCACATAGACCATGCGGTAGCGAAAACCTGCGTCGGTGCCCGCGTGGCCGTCATGCAATTCATCGGGATGCAGCACCATGGCACCGCCCGGCAGGCTGTGCCGCTGGCTGCGGCGGTAGGCAAAGCTTTGCACGCCGGACAGCGTCAGGCCCAGCGCGTAGGTGTCGTGCCTGTGGGGCGCATAGCCGTGCCCGCCGAAATAGGCCTCGATGCGCTCCAGGCCTGCGCCCAGCTGCGAATGCCGGACCCAGTCGCTGGAGATGCTCGTTTCTGCCATGTGGGTTGGTGGTGAGGGGTGTGCAAAGCAGCCGCAGATGGTAACTGCGGGACAGTGACCTCAAGGCGAGCAGGCCGGCTGCTCCGCGCCCGGCACGGCCTGGCTTGCCGGTGCGCGGCGCATGCCCGCAGACACCACCCACCCCAGCAGCGCGATCAGTGCAGCACCCCATTCGGCCTGCTGCAGCCCCCGGGCCGTGGCCTCGCGCAGCGCATCGGGCGCCGTGATGCCGGCCAGCGGCGCCGTGGCCACCATGACCAGCAGGGCCAGCCCCAGCGCCGCGCCCACCTGCTGGGCCGTGGCCGCAATGCCCGAGGCCACGCCCTGCTGCCCAGCCGCCACGCCCTGGCCGGCCACCACCCACATGGCGGTCCAGCACGCGCCCTGGCCCAGGCTGAGCACCACGAAGCCGGGCACCAGCCAGACATAGCTGCCACCCAGCGGCAGCGCCCAGGCCATGTAGGCCAGGCCGATGGTGCCTGCGGCCCAGCCGCCCATGAGCACGGCGCGCGGCGTGGAGCGGTGCAGCCAGTGTTCGGCCCAGCGGATGCCCAGCGTGCAGACCGCCGTGGGCAGCAGGAAGGCCATGCCGGCCTGCAGCGGGCTCCAGCCGAAGATCTGCTGGAAATACAGCGCCAGGAAGTAGTACTGCACGCCAAAGCTGCTCATGAAGATCATGGTCAGCAGCATGGCCGCGCGCAGGCTGGGCACGCGCAGCAGGGACAGCGGCATCAGCGGCGAGGCAATGCGCGCCTCGATGCGCCAGAACAGCGCCAGCGCCGCCATGGCCACGGCCAGCGTCCCCAGCGTGGCGGCGCTGGCAAAGCCCCATTCAGGGCCTTGCACCAGGGCCGTCACCAGCAGGCTGCTGCCCACGGTCACGCTCAGGCAGCCGGCCAGATCGAAGCCCTGGCCCGGCGCGGCGCGCCCGGTCTGGGCCGAGGGCGGCAGAAAGCGCAGCGCCGCCATGGCACACGGCCAGGCCACGGGCACCAGCACCCACAGCACCCAGTTCCAGCCCAGCGTCTGCGTGAGCACGCCGCCCAGCAGCGCGCCGGCCGCCAGCCCGCCGGCCGACGCCATGCTCCACACGGCCAGGGCGCGGTTGCGCTCGGGCCCTGCCGCATACAAGGTGTTGATCAGCGACAGCGTGGCCGGAAACAGTAGCGCCCCGGCCACGCCCTGCCCTGCGCGGCCCAGCACCAGCTGCCAGGGCTGCGAGGCAAAGCCGCCGACCAGGGAGGCCAGGCCGAACAGCGCCATGCCCGCCACATACATGCGCCGCTTGCCCAGCAGGTCCGCGCAGCGCCCGCCCAGCAGCAGGCAGCCGCCAAAGGCCACGCTGTAGGCACTGACCACCCATTGCAGATGGTGCGCGTCCATCTGCAGCTGCTGGCCCATGGCGTCGAGCGCAACGAAGACGATGGTGGCATCCAGCGCAATCAGCAGCTGGGACAGGGACAGCAGCGCCAGGGCGGCGCGCGGGTGGCGCAGGGCGCCGGGGGAATCGGTCATTGGCATGGCGCCGATCCTAATTAATGCACTTGTGAAGATAAACAGCAGATTTTCATTTTTCTTATGCAAAACTGCATTAATCGAATCTGGAGACATGCCATGGATCTCAACGCCGTGCACCTGCTCATCAAGGTGGCCGAAAGCCGCAGCTTCACCCAGGCCGCCACGCTGCTGGGCACCAGCCAGCCCCGCATCTCGCGCGCCGTGGCGCAGCTGGAAAAGGACCTGGGCACGCGGCTGCTGCATCGCAATACGCGCAGCGTCTCGCTCACGCCTGATGGCTGCGCGCTGGTGGACCGCTGCGCCCCGCTGATCGCCGGGCTGGAAGAGGCGCGCCAGCTGGTCAGCGACCGGCGCTGCGCGCCCAGCGGCGTGCTGCGCATGACGGCGCCGTCCATGCTGGGCCGCATCGTGCTGGTGCCGCTGCTGGGACAGTTGCTGCGCGAGCATCCGCAGCTGCAGATCGACACCAGCTTCACCGACCGCATGGTGGACATGGTGGAAGAAGGCTTTGACGCGGCCGTGCGCATCGGCCCGCTGGCCGACAGCCGCATGATTGCCCGCGCCCTGCCGCCGCTGCGCTGGGTGACCGTGGCCTCGCCCGCCTACCTGGCGGCGCGCGGCACGCCGCAGACGCTGCAGGAGCTGGCGCAGCACAGCTGCATGGCCGTCTACAACCACTACCTGGGCCGGCGCGTGCCCTGGCAGTTCCTGGCCGGCAATGGCGAGATGCTGGACTGGCCTGCGCCGCAGACCGTGACCTTCGACAGCGGCGATCCGCTGGTGGAAGGCTCGCTGGGCGGCCTGGGCGTGGCCCAGGTCATGGAGTTCGCGGTGCGCGAGCACCTGCAGGCGGGCCGGCTGGTGCGGCTGCTGCCCCAGCACGAGGGCCGCGCCCGCGAACTGTCCCTGGTCTACCCGCGCACGCGCCAGGCCTCGCCGCGCATCAAGGCACTGGCCCAGCTGCTGCTGGCGCAGACACAGTGGTAGGCAGGCAGGCCGCAGACGGCGTGGCGCCATGCACACAGTGGGTTCGGATTCAGTTCCGCTTATGTGGGTGAAGGGGGATTAAACTCCTGCCTTTCCACGATGGCAGCGTTCTCGGACAATCACGCCTTTTCGTGGTGCATGCACCTTGATGGGGCCGCGACACAGCGGCTCTTTTGTTTTTCCTGTTTTGCATTCCTGCCCCCGCGCCGGCCAGCGGCCGCGCGGGATCTGATCCACCAATCGACACATCCATGGCAGCAGACAACTCCAAGAATGCCGCTCCCACCGCGCTCAGGCGCGAACTCAAGGCGCGGCATCTGTCCATGATCGCCATCGGCGGCTCCATCGGCACCGGCCTCTTCGTTGCCTCGGGCGCCACCATCTCGCAGGCCGGCCCTGGCGGCGCCCTGCTGGCCTACATGATCGTGGGCCTGATGGTCTACTTCCTCATGACCAGCCTCGGCGAAATGGCCGCCAACCTGCCCGTCTCGGGCTCGTTCGCCACCTACGGCGCGCGCTATGTGGACGAAGGCTTCGGCTTCGCGCTGGGCTGGAACTACTGGTACAACTGGGCCGTCACCATTGCCGTGGACCTGGTGGCCGCCCAGCTGGTCATGGCCTACTGGTTCCCCGACGGCAACGGCATGCTGTGGAGCGCCCTGTTCCTGGCCATCATGTTCGGCCTCAACGCCATCTCGGTCAAAGGCTTCGGCGAGGCCGAGTACTGGTTCGCCGCCATCAAGGTGACCACCGTCATCCTCTTCATCGGCGTGGGCGTGCTCATGATCCTGGGCATCGTGCGGGGCGGCGCGCCTGAAGGCGTCTGGGGCAACTTTGCCCTGTGGAGCCAGGGCGACGCGCCCTTTGCGGGCGGTTTCTCGGCGCTGATCGGCGTGGCCATGATCGTGGGATTTTCCTTCCAGGGCACGGAACTGATCGGCATTGCCGCTGGCGAATCCGAGAACCCCGCCAAGAACGTGCCCCGCGCCGTGCGCCAGGTGTTCTGGCGCATTTTGCTGTTCTACGTCTTCGCCATTCTGGTCATCAGCCTGCTGATCCCCTACACCGATCCGCACCTGCTCAAGAATGATCTGGGCGACATCAGCGTGAGCCCCTTCACCCTGGTCTTCGAGCGCGCGGGCCTGCTGTCGGCCGCCGCCGTGATGAACGCCGTGGTGCTGACCTCGGTGCTGTCGGCCGGCAATTCGGGCATGTACGCCTCCACGCGCATGCTCTACACGCTGGCCTGCCAGCGCATGGCGCCGCGCATGTTCTCGTATGTCAACAAGCGCGGCGTGCCCACGCTGGCCCTGCTGGCCACCACCGTGGTGGCGGCGCTGTGCTTCCTGACCAACATCTTCAGCCCGCAGCTGGTCTACATCTGGCTGCTCAATCTGTCGGGCATGACGGGCTTCATCGCCTGGCTGGGCATTGCCATCAGCCACTACCGCTTTCGCAAGGGCTTCGAGGCCCAGGGCCTGGACCTGAACCAGCTGCCCTACCGCGCATCCTGGTTCCCGTTCGGCCCCATCTTCGCCTTCGTGCTGTGCATGGTGATCACGCTGGGCCAGAACTACGAGGCCTTCATGGCCGACCGCATCGACTGGACCGGCGTGGTCGCCACCTACATCGGCCTGCCGCTGTTCCTGCTGATCTGGGGCGGCTACCGCCTGGTCAAGGGCACGCACATCGTGAAGTACAAGGACATGCAACTGGGTTCCAACGTCGACTGACGCCCGGCCCAGTCCCCATGAAAAACAGCCCGCAGATGCGGGCTGTTGGCTTTCAGGCATCGGCCGACCATACGGCCAGCTCGTAGCCGTCCGGATCGGTGAAGTGGAACCTGCGGCCCCCCGGGAACGCGAACACCGCGCGGCTGATCACGGCCCCGGCCGCCTCCACGCGGCGCTGCGCCTCGGCCAGATCGTCGGCGTATAGGATGACCAGCGGGCCGCCGGGCCGCACCTCCTCGCCTGTGGTGAAGCCGCCCGTCAGCCGGCCGTCGCTGAACTCGGTGTAGCTCGGGCCGTAGTCGGTGAAGGTCCAGCCGAAGGCCTCGCCGTAGAACGCCTTGCTGCGCGCAATATCGGCCACGTTGAACTCGATGTTGTCGATCTGGTGGTTCTTGCCCCTGATGCCCATGTGATGCTCCGTTGAATGCTGGTAGGCCGCCATCATCGGCCACGCCGTGGCAGCGGTCTTGAACAAAACGGCCAGCCGGACTGCTCAATCCAGCAGCTGCGCCATGGCGGCCTGCGCCGTGATGCCGCACAGCGCCCTCACTTCGCGCGACAGATGCGCCTGGTCCGCATAGCCAGCATCTGCCGCCAGCGCCGCAAGACCTGCCTGCCGATCAGACCGTGCCAGGGCCAGCAGGCGCTGAAAGCGCAGCACGCGCTCCAGCGTCTTGGGACCGTAGCCAAACTGCGCGTGGCACAGGCGGCGCAGGCTGCGCTCCGGCATGTCCAGCTGCGCCCGCATGGCGGCCAGCACACCGGATTCATCCCGCCCGGCCGCAGCCGCCACATTGAACAGCTCCATGGCCTGCCGGTCCGGCGCTGGGGCGTCGCGGCCCATTTGCACCAGTCCATGGATGAACACGGCCTGCCCTGCGCCCGGCTGCGCATCGTTGATGCGATGCACCCACTCCCGCGCGCGCGGCCCCAGCAGATCGCCCAGTTCCACCGCCTGCCCCACGATCTCGTCCATGGGCAGGCCCAGCCAGGCGCTGGCCGCACCGGGGCCGAAGCGCGCCCCCCATACCTCGGACCCCGGCACCAGCGTGGGCCGCGCAGCCACCCTGTCAGGCCCCACGGCCAGCAGCCGCCCGCCTTTGCAGACGATGTCAACGCAGCCATCGGGCACCACGAGAAAGCCGCCGGCATAGTCCGGGGCCACGGTGCTGCTCCACAGGCACTGGAAGTGCGGCTGCAAGGCGGGCGGCGGGGAGTGTTCGCGGTAGGGGGCGGGCGGCGGCGCCTGGCCAGAGGGCATGGACTTCAGACCCCCAGCGGCAGGTCGGCCTTCTTCAACGTGCGCAGCACAAAGCTGGACTGGCTGTGGCGTATGCCCTTGATCTTGTAGAGCTTCTCGCGCAGCAGGCGCTCGTAGTCACGCGTGTCCTTGACGACGACGCGCAGCAGGTAGTCGTACTCGCCCGAGACCAGATGCGCCTCCACCACCTCGGGAATGGTCGCCAGCATCTCGCCGAATTTCTCCAGCGTGTTGTCCGAGTGGCTGTCCAGCGTGACCTGCACCAGCACCGTATCGCCCAGGCCCAGCGCCAGCGGGTTCAGGCGCACGGTATAGCCCTCGATCACCCCCGCCTCTTCCAGCTTCTTGATGCGTGACCAGCAGGGCGAGGCGCTCAGGCCCACGGCGGCGCCGATTTCCTGCAGGCTGGCGCGCGCGTTGGCCTGCAGGGCGGAAAGAATCTTTCTGTCGAGGATGTCCATGGCCGGCAATCTACTGCAAAACAGGCAGGCGCAGAATAATTTTCTGTAGCAACGCCTGTTTTGAAGAAATAAAGCAGCATTTTCTGAGACCAAACGCGCACACTTGTCTGCATGGGAGCACGCTTACCGGCGCAGCAAAACCATTCACCCAGCCCCGCCGACTACCGCCAGCGCCCGGATGCGTGATCCAGACCAGGAGCCCGTTACAGGCCGCCCCGCTTATCCGCAGCGGGGCGGCCTGTTGCATTGGGGCACTTGGCAGGCGACAGACAGCGCTTTCCCGCAATGGCCGCCGGTGCACAATGGCCCCCCCGCAAGCCTGCACGGCGGACATATACGGGCGCACGCCACATCAACCAATCGGACCCTTGATCCACACGCAAGACAACCCCACCGAAGGCGGCCGGGGGCACTGGCAAACAGGTGCTGCAGCGCAATGGCTGGTGCAGACCCTGGTGCAGGCGCTGGCAGCTGCAGCGCTTCTGGCACTGCTCACCCGCTTGCTGCCCAACCCCCAGGCAGACCAGGGCATTGCGGTCTTTCCCGGCAGGAGCATGGCGCCGGCCGCCATGCTGCTGTACGCGTACATGGGCTCGGCCCTGGCCATCACGCTGATGAGCCTGATCCTGTGGTGCTGGCTCAGGGAAAGGCTCTACATTCTTTGCGCCGCGCTCCTGGCAGCCGGCTTTGCCTACGCTGCTTTCCGTTACCGGCCCGAAGGCCTGTGGCTGCCCGGCGCCGACCAGCCCCAGCATGCGCTGTCCATCGCCTACTGCAGCTTCTGTGTGGTGGCGACGGTGTTTTTCAGCCAATTGTTCGAGTTCCGCCGCCATTGGATCTGGGCTGCGCACCTCTTCAGCGTGGTGGCCTGGCTGAATGCCATCGCACTGGGCATGGCACTGTTGGGTGGCTATCCGCAGATCTCGCGTGCCGTGGTGTTCACGGCCCTGGTGTCCACATCGTTCGGTGCGGTCTTCGTGCTGTACCTGCTGGTGGTCCGAAGGCAGTGGCAATACCTGCCGGGCGCGCTGGCGTTTGCGGTGCCTTCCGCCCTGGGCATCCTGAACCTGCTGAGAACCCAGGGCCTACTGCCGGATGTGGCGCTGCCATCGGCACAGATGCTGTGGTTTGCCGGGCGTGTGTCCGAGGCCATCCTGCTGGGAATGGCGGTGACCAACCGCACGCGGGTGGCGGAGCGTGCCCTGCGCAGTGAGCGGATGCAGGCCCTGTCACGCGCCCAGGCTGCCGAGCGCGAGCTGGAGTCCAAGGTGCTGCAGCGCACCGCACAACTGCAAACGGCCCAGCAGGCCCTGCAGACCGCCTTGCACAGCGAGCGGGAGATGCGGCTGGAACAGCGCCAGTTCTTCAACATGATCAACCACGAGTTCCGCACCCCACTCACCATCGTGGACGGCGCCGCGACCGAGCTGCAGACGTTCCCGACGACGGACGCGGACTCCCTCATCGAGCAGGCGTCGCAGATACGCAGGGCTTCGCGCCGGCTGATGACCCTGGTGGACACCTGCCTGATCAGCGACCGGCTGGACGCGGGCGCGTTCCGGCTGCAACTGGAGCAGACGCCATTGGATGAACTCCTGGAGGAGTCTGCAGAGCTCGTCGGCTGGTCCCGGCGGCATCGCCTGAAACTGGATCTGGAACACGGCCCGCAGCAATGGCAATGCGACCCTGTCCTGGTGCGCATCGCCATCTCCAACCTTGTCGGCAACGCCATCAAATATGCCAAGGCGGGCGACATCACACTGGCCGCCCGCTGCGATGCGTCCGGTGACCTGCTGATTTCCGTCAGCGACCAGGGACCGGGCCTTGCGCCTGAAGCGGCAGGACAGGTTTTCGAGCCCTATGAACGCGCAAGCGCCACCCGGCACGTCAACGGGCATGGCCTGGGCCTGTCCGTGGTGAGGCGCATCGCCAGGCTGCACGCAGGCGACGCGTTCTTCCAGCCGGCTGCCGGAGGCGGGGCCTGCTTTGTCATCCGGCTGGGCCGGTTCCTGCCCGGCACGGCAGATGCCTGCCAGGAATGTCCGCCAGCGGCAAGGCCGGCCGCCGTGCCGCCGGGCATGCCCGCCTGACGCGGGCAAGGCCAGGGCCTTCGCCGCTGAAGCAGGGCGTGCTCGCGGCGCTCATGGCGCCGCCGCTGCACGGGCCTGCCCGCCCTGCACCACCAGGAACACGCCCCCCAGAATCAGCGCCACCCCTGCCAGCCGCGACCAATTGACCGGTCTGGCACCCAGGCCCATCAGGCCGAAATGGTCCACCAGCACCGAAACCACGATCTGCCCCGCCACCACGCAGACCAGAAAACCGCCCGCGCCCAGCTTGGGTGTCACGGCCGCCGCACTGGCCACATAGATGGCACCCAGCACGCCGCCTATCCATAGCCACCACGGCCCCGCGACTGCCTGCGCCACCGCGGGAGTGGGCGCGCGCATGGCCCAGAGTGCGGGCACGATGACCATCACGCTCACGGCCAGCGAAGTCAGCGCGCCCCACAGCGGATGGCCCAGCACCCGCCCGACCATGGCGTTGCTCGCCGCCTGGAACGGCAGGATGGCGCCAGCCAGCAGTGCCATGCCCACGGGGGCCATGGCCAAAATCGTGTTCCGTCCTGTCATGCAAAGCATCCTTTTCCTGTTCGTAAATCCATGCCTGAATGCTCTCGCATCTGCTGGATGAATGGAAATCGTTTGCCTGCACGTTCTATATTCATGGCATGGATGAACTGCGCCGGATCGACCTCAACCTGCTGCTGGCCTTGCACGCCCTGCTGGCCGAAAAACATGTGACGCGCGCCGCCCTGAGGCTGCACAAGAGCCAGCCGGCCACGAGCCATTCGCTGGCGCAGCTGCGCGAACATCTGGGCGACCCGTTGCTGGTGCGGCGCGGTGGCCGCATGGCGCTGACGGCACGCGCGCAAGGCCTGGTGCAACCGCTGGCGGATGCGCTGGGCAGCCTCAACGGCTTGCTGGCACAGGCGGAATTCGACCCGGCCCACGCACGCGGACGGCTGCGGCTGGCGCTGTCGGACTACGCATCGCGCATCGTGCTGCCGCCGCTGATGCGGCATCTGCGCCAGCACGCACCCGGGCTGGACCTGGCCATCAGCCAGTCCACGCGCGAGGTGATGCTGGCCCAGCTGGCCGATGGCGAACTGGACCTGGCCCTGGGGCCCTTCCCCGACGCACCCGACCTGCCCGAGGGCATCGAGGTGCAGGATCTGTTCCAGGAGCAGTTCGTGAGCGTGGCCGACCATGCCGTGCTGCCGGCACGCGGCGGGCTGTCACTGCAGGACTGGCTGCAGCGCCCGCACGTCATGCTGGCCATGCGGCCCGACGCCAACGAGGAAATCGAACGGGCGCTGGCCGCCCAAGGCCTGAGCCGCCGCGTGGTGCTGGCCCTGCCCCACTGGAGCGCGGCGCTGGAGGTGCTGGCAGGCACCGACCTCGTGCTGACCGTGGGCAGCCGCGCCATTGGCGACCTGCGCCGCCACAAAACGCTGCGCCGCTTCGCTCCTCCGCTGGAGCTGCCCCGGTTTGCCTACCAGCAGGCCTGGCATGTGCGCAAGCAGGGGGATGCCATGCATCGGTGGCTGCGCAACTCGATGGCGCAGTGCTGTACTGCGCAGAAGTAAACGCAGGCCGCAGCCTCAGGCTGCCACCACCACCCTCAGCAACTGCTTCTGTATCTTCCCGCTGGCCGTCTTGGGCAGGGCCTCGCGGAAGTGGTAGCGGCGCGGGCGCTTGTAGGCGGCCAGGCGGTCGCCGTGGACCAGGAAGGCGTCCAGCGCCTCGGCCGTGGGCGTGGCGCCAGGCTTGGCGACCACGTGGGCGGCGACGATCTGGCCCCAGCGCTCGTCGGCCTCGCCGATGACGGCGACCTCGAGCACGTCGGCATGCTCGACCAGCGCGTCTTCCACTTCGCGCGGATAGACGTTCTCGGCACCCGAATTGATCATGTAGTCGATGCGGTCACGGATCCAGAGATAGCCGTCGTCGTCGATGTGGCCCAGGTCGCCCGTGTGGTACCAGCCGTGCGCCAGGGCGCGGGTGTTGGCGTCGGGGCGGTTGAGGTAGCCGGCCATCATGCAGGGGCCGCGCACCAGGATCTCGCCCACCTCGCCTGGCAGGCAGGCCTCGGCCGGATCGGTGGGGGCGTTGTCTTCGCGCAGGCGCGCCACGATGAGGTCATGGCCCATGGAGGGCAGTCCCGCCGAGCCCGCGTGCGAAAGCTGCTCGCGCGGCAGGAGGATGGACATGCAGGGCCCCATCTCGGTGGTGCCGTAGACCTGGACCAGGTCGCTGCCGACCTTGCGTGTCCATTCGCGGATCAGGTGCGGCGCCATGGAGGCGCCGCCGTACTCCACCAGCCGCAGCGCGGGCGCCTGTTCGGGCGAGGCAATGGGGTCGGCCAGCAGCATGGTGACCATGGTGGGCGCCGCGAAGAAGAAGCTCACGCGCTCTTCGCGGATCAGGCGCCAGGCCTCGGCCACGTCAAAGCGCCGCAGCAGCACCTGGGTGGCCCCGGCCTGCAGGCGCGGCAAAAAGCTGGTGTGCAGCTCGGCCGTGTGGTTGAGCGGCGCCATGGCCAGGCCCACGTCGTCGCGCGTGAACTGCATGGTCTGGTGCATGAGGGCGTTGTGCGCCAGCTTGCTGCGGTGCGTATGCAGCACGCCCTTGGGCCGGCCCGTGGTGCCGCTGGTGTACATGAGGATGCAGGGGTCGCTCTCGCGCACATGGGCATGGGGCGGCGCGCTGCTGCGGCCCCTGGCCAGGGCGGACAGGCGCTGCGTGGCCCAGACCGGCAGCGGGTCGGCCGGGGCATCGTCGGCAAAGATCCAGTGCTCGATGCCCGTGCCAGTGCCGCCGCCTTCGGCCTTGAGCAGGGCCTGGGCGCGTGCGGCCACCTCGCCGCCCTCGTGCTCGAAGACCAGGGCGCGCGCTGCGCCGTCCTTGAGGATGAAGGCCAGCTCCTGCGCCGCCAGCCGGTAGTTGATGGGGTTGAAGATGGCGCCCAGGCGCGCGGCCGCCAGCATGGTGAAGACAAAGGCCGGCGTGTTGTAGAGAAAGGCCGCGACCACGTCGCCATGGCCTATGCCCAGCTCGGCCAGGCCATGGGCGTGGCGGTTGACTTCGGCATCGAGCTGGGCGTAGGTCCAGGCGCGGCGCTCGCCGCCCTCCCACGCGACCAGGGCTTCCTTGTTCGGCAGGTAACGTGCCGGCCAGGCCAATGTGTCTCCCAGCGTCTGCTGCATGTGCGCTTCTTCCTTCTCGCTCACGAGATTTCATATATCGATGCATCTCAATGTAGGAGATTTTTTAGACAGTTATGCAATTTGCAAATGCATCCATGCAGGCAAGCGCATGGAGCTGCGGTCGGCCCGCGGAAATCCCGAAGCCGCGCGGGCGCTGGCCGCAGCTAGAATGCGCCGGTCAGGAGAGAGTGCCCGCCCGGCCGCAATGGTCACAGGCAGCGGCACCGCCGAAGGCGCAGGGTTCGCCCCGAACGCTCAGGCAAAAGGACTGGCACCGCCTGCCGCCACGGCCGCAGGCGTTCCTAGCTGGAGAGAGATGCAGGGCACGGCGGTGTGCCCCATCCACCGAAGGAGCAAGCCCCACGCATGGAAGGTGCGGGTGAATCTCTCAGGTAAAGCGGACAGCAGGGCAGGACATCCCGGGATTCCGGGATGGCGTTGTGCCTTGCCCCTTGCCGAAAAGAGAGTCCCTCCTTGACCGCTGCCTCCACCACCGATCTGCTCAAGACCCCGCTGTTCGACCTGCACCAGGAACTGGGCGCGCGCATGGTGCCGTTTGCCGGCTACTCCATGCCCGTGCAATATCCGCAGGGGCTGATGGCCGAGCATCTGCACACGCGCGAGGCGGCAGGCCTGTTCGATGTCTCGCACATGGGCCAGATCAGCCTGCGCGGCCCGGATGCCGGCGCGGCGCTGGAATCGCTGCTGCCCATGGACGTGCTGGGCCTGGGCGAACACCGCCAGCGCTACGGCCTGCTGCTCAACGACGCGGGCGGCATTCTGGACGACCTGATGTTCGTGCGCCGCGAGGACGACCTGTTCCTGATCGTCAACGGCGCCTGCAAGCACGAAGACCTGGCGCACATAGAGGCCCGCATCGGCCAGCGCTGTGAAATCGAGCCCCAGTTCGACCGGGGCCTGCTGGCGCTGCAGGGCCCGCAGGCAGCAGCCGCCATGGAGCGCCTGCTGCCCGACACGGCCGGGCTGGTGTTCATGACGGGCGGCTACTTCGACTGGGAAGGCGCCGAGCTGTACATCACGCGCAGCGGCTATACCGGGGAGGACGGCTTCGAGATCTCCCTGCCCGCCAGCCACGCCGAGGCCTTTGCCCGTGCCCTGCTGGCCCAGCCCGAAGTCAGGCCCGTGGGCCTGGGCGCGCGCAATTCGCTGCGCCTGGAAGCCGGCCTGTGCCTGTACGGCAACGATCTGGACACGACCACCACCCCGACCGAGGCCGCCCTGAACTGGGCCGTGCAGAAGGTCCGCCGCATTGGTGGCGAGCGCGAAGGCGGCTTTCCCGGCGCGGCCACCGTGCTGGCCCAGCTGCAGTCGCCCGAGCTGCTCACGCGCAAGCGCGTGGGCCTGGTGGCCCTGGAGCGCGTACCCGTGCGCGAAGGCACGGAGCTGCTGGATGCCAGCGGCCGCAAGGTCGGCCAGGTCACCAGCGGCCTGCTGTCGCCCACGCTGAACCAGCCCGTGGCACTGGCCTATGTGGAGCCGGGCAGCGCCGCCATCGGCACCACGCTGCAGGCCATGGTGCGCGGCAAGGCCGTGCCCATGCAGGTGCAGGCCACGCCCTTCGTGGCGCCCCGCTATCACCGCGGTTGAGGACAGCCTGCGCGCTTGGCGTGGATCGAGTTCGGCGGATTCGTTTTTCCTGCCATCGCATGCCGCTACAGTGCGCACTGACCTTTCTCAAACCGCCTTTCACAGGTTTCTTTTCAGTTTCTATCGGAGCAAGCCATGAGCATCCAGTATTCCAAGGACCACGAATGGATCAACGCCGCCAACCCTGACGCGGCCATCGTCGGCATCACCCTCCACGCGCAGGATGCGCTGGGCGACGTGGTGTTCGTCGATCTGCCCGCCGTGGGCACCAGCTTCAACCAGGGCGATGTGGCCGGCGTGGTCGAGTCCGTCAAGGCCGCCGCCGATGTCTACATGCCCGTCAGCGGCGAGATCGTCGAAGTCAACGAAGCCCTGCGCGACGACCCCTCCCTGGCCAACAGCGACCCGCTGGGCGAAGGCTGGTTCTTCAAGGTCAAGCTCAGCGACGCAGGCCAGCTGGCCGCGCTGCTCGACGAAGCCGCCTACACGGCCTTCGCACAGAGCAACTGACGCCACTTTCCGGCCAGGACGGGCGCCAGGGCCCGCCCTGGCGCTTTTCAGCTTTTGAGACAGGTCCCTCCATGCTGATGTCCTCCACCCAGCCCCTTGCCGCCCTCGAGAACGCCACCGAATTCGTGGCCCGCCATATCGGCATCGCGCCCGAAGACGAGGCCCACATGCTCAGCGCCATTGGCGCGGCATCGCGCGATGCGCTGATCGACGCCATCGTCCCGCCCTCCATCCGGCGCCACCAGCCCATGGCGCTGCCTCCAGCGGCCACCGAGGCACAGGCGCTGGCCGAACTCAAGGCGCTGGCAGGCCGCAACCAACTGCTCAAAAGCTTCATCGGCCAGGGCTACTACGGCACGCACACGCCCGGCGTCATCCTGCGCAACATTCTGGAGAACCCCGCCTGGTACACGGCCTACACGCCCTATCAGGCCGAGATCTCGCAAGGCCGCATGGAGGCCCTGGTCAACTTCCAGACCATGGTCTGCGACCTGACGGCCATGCCGATTGCCAACGCCTCCATGCTGGACGAGGCCACGGCGGCCGCCGAGGCCATGACGCTGGCCAAGCGCTCCGTCAAGAACAAGAGCAACCGTTTCGTGGTGGCGGGCGATGCCCACCCCCAGACCATCGAGGTCATACAGACGCGCGCCGCGCCGCTGGGCATCGAGGTGCTGCTGGCCAACTCGCTGGAGGAATGGAACCAGCTGATGGACGGCGACTACTTCGCCGTGCTGGCCCAGTACCCCGCCACCAGCGGCCGCATTGACGATCTGCGCGCCGACGTGGACAAGGCCCATGGCAAGCAGGCCGCCTTCATCGTGGCCACCGACCTGCTGGCGCTGACCCTGATCACGCCGCCCGGCGAATGGGGTGCCGACATCGTGGTGGGCACCACCCAGCGCTTTGGCATGCCCATGGGCGCGGGTGGCCCGCATGCCGCCTTCATGGCCTGCCGCGACGAGTTCAAGCGCTCCCTGCCCGGCCGCCTGGTCGGCGTGAGCGTGGACGTGCACGGCAAGCCCGCCTACCGCCTGGCACTGCAGACGCGCGAGCAGCACATCCGCCGCGAAAAGGCCACCTCCAACATCTGCACGGCCCAGGTGCTGCCCGCCGTCGTGGCCAGCATGTACGCCGTTTACCACGGCCCCGAGGGCCTGGAGCGCATCGCCCGCCGCGTGGCCTCGTACACGGCCATCCTGGCGCGCGGCCTGGCCGAGCTGGGCGCGCCGCTGCGCGAGGTGCCCAGCTTCGACACGCTGAGCCTGCACACGGGTGCGGCCACCCAGGCCATCGTGGAGCGTGCCGTGTCCCTGGGCGCCAACCTGCGCGTGTATTTCAAGGAATACCTGTGCATCTCGCTGGACGAGACCACCACGCGCGCCGATGTCGAGCTGCTGTGGAAGATCTTCGCCCGGGACGGCCAGGCCCTGCCCAGCTTCGCCGCCTTCGAAAAGGGCGTGGAGCCGCTGATCCCTGACGGCCTGCGCCGCAGCAGCGACTTCCTCACGCACCCGGTGTTCAACACCCACCGCTCCGAGACCGCCATGCTGCGCTACATCCGCCAGCTGTCGGACAAGGACCTGGCGCTGGACCGCAGCATGATCCCGCTGGGCTCCTGCACCATGAAGCTCAACGCCACCAGCGAGATGATTCCCATCACCTGGCCCGAGTTCGCCCAGGTGCACCCCTTTGCCCCGGCCGACCAGCAGCAGGGCTATGCGGAACTGGACAAGCAGCTGCGCGACTGGCTGTGCCAGGCCACGGGCTACGCCGGCATCAGCCTGCAGCCCAATGCCGGCAGCCAGGGCGAGTACGCGGGCCTGCTGGCCATCAAGGGCTGGCATGCGAGCCGGGGCCAGTCGCACCGCAACGTCTGCCTGATTCCCAGCAGCGCCCACGGCACCAACCCCGCCAGCGCGCAGATGGTGGGCATGCAGGTGGTGGTCACCGCCTGCGATGCCAACGGCAACGTCGATATGGCGGACCTGGCGGCCAAGTGCGAGCAGCACAGTGCCAACCTGGCCTGCATCATGATCACCTACCCCAGCACCCATGGCGTGTTCGAGACCCAGGTCAAGGAGCTGTGCAAGCTGGTGCATGACCACGGCGGCCGCGTCTACGTGGACGGCGCCAACATGAATGCCCTGGTGGGCCTGGCCGCGCCGGGCAGCTTCGGCGGCGATGTCAGCCATCTGAACCTGCACAAGACCTTCTGCATTCCGCACGGCGGCGGCGGCCCGGGCGTGGGCCCCGTCTGCGTGGTCGAGGACCTCGTCCCCTTCTTGCCCGGCCATGCCACGGCGGGCCTTGCGGGCGGTACGGGTGCCATCAGTGCCGCGCCGCTGGGCAATGCGGCCGTGCTGCCCATCAGCTGGATGTACATCCGCATGATGGGTGCCCAGGGCCTGACCCTGGCCACCGAGACCGCCATCCTCAGCGCCAACTACATCAGCGCCCGGCTGCGCGACCACTACCCCACGCTGTACGCGGGCGAGCACGGCCATGTGGCGCACGAGTGCATCCTGGACCTGCGCCAGTTCAAGGAAAGCACGGGCGTCATGGCCGAGGACGTGGCCAAGCGCCTGATCGACTACGGTTTTCACGCGCCCACGCTGTCCTTCCCCGTGCCCAACACGCTGATGGTGGAGCCCACCGAAAGCGAAAGCCTGTACGAGCTGGACCGCTTCGTGGACGCGATGATCGCCATCCGCGAGGAAATCCGCGCCATCGAGCAGGGCCGCCTGCCCCAGGACGACAACCCGCTCAAGAACGCGCCGCACACGGCCGAGACGCTGCTGGCCTCGGAATGGGCCCACCGCTACAGCCGCGAGGCCGCTGCCTACCCGGTGGCTGCCCTGCGCCAGTCCAAGTACTGGTGCCCGGTGGGCCGCGTGGACAACGTCTACGGCGACCGCAACCTGTACTGCAGCTGCATCCCCGTGGACGCTTACCTGAGCTGAAGCACCTGCCACCGAAAGGGGCGCTTGTGGCGCCCCGCCTGGCGCGCGTACACTGCGGCCCTGCCCGCGCCGGGCTCCGGTAATCTGCCGGACGCCGGGCGCGGGCCACCAGGATTTGTGCGGCATGTGCCGCTTTCCCCAGCGCCAGCCCGCGATGAGCAGCCCAGACCATTCCGATCCGCCTCGCGACGACGAGCACCTGCCCCTGCATGCGCTGCTGGCGCCCGGCGCCGACCTGCCCCCCGTCGAACGCTTTCCCCTCTTCCAGCCCGAAGACGACCCGCTGCAGGCCCTGGTGGCCGAGCTGCGCAACTACCAGCGCGAACTGGAAATCCAGAACCGCGTGCTGGACTACAGCCAGGCCGTGGCCGAAAGCGCCTCCGAGCGCTTCGAGGCCCTGTTCGCCAGCATTCCCCTGCCCCTGCTGGTGGTGGACGAGCACGACATGGTGGTGCAGGCCAACGCCATGGCGCACAGCGCCTTCCAGCCCTCCGAGCATGACCGGCTGCTGGTGAACTTCGCGCCCTTCGTGCACCCGGACGACGCCGAGCGCGTGCGCGAGACTTTCTCCGCAGCACGCGAGCTGGGCCGCACCGAGGCCCACGAGGTCTGCTTCGAGATCACCGAGCAGCACCAGCTGCGCGCCGACCTGCACGTGGCCTGCATCGCCATCCCCCAGCAAAGCGGCCCGCCCATTGCCCAGTACCTGTGCGCCGTGGTGGACCAGGGCCCGCTGCTGGCCGAGCGCCTGGCGCTGCAGCAGCGCAACCACCAGCTGTTCCTGAGCGAGCGGCGGCTGGAATCGGTCATCAACTCGGCGCTGGACGCCATCATCTGCCTGGACTCGGACCAGCGCATCACCGTCTTCAATCCCACGGCCGCCGCCCTGTTCCTGTGCCCGCCGCACGACGCGCTGGGCAGTCCGCTGGAGCGTTTCCTGCCCGATGCGGCACAGGCCCTGTCCTTTGCACCGCTGACCACGCAGGCCGTGCTGGGCGAGATGACGGCGCGCACGGCCAGCGGCCGCGAGATTCCGGTCGAGGTCAGTGTCTCCTTCGAGCACCACAGCGGCGGCGAGACCACCACCGTGTTCGCGCGCGACCTCACCAGCCGCAAGAAGGCCGAGGCCCAGCGCAACGAACTGGAAGACCAGCTGCGCGAATCGCACAAGATGCAGGCCCTGGGCACCATGGCCGGCGGCATTGCGCACGACTTCAACAACATCGTGGGCGCGATCCTGGGCAACGTGGAGCTGGCCAAGGCCGACTGCGGCGGCAATGCCGCAGCCATCGAAAGCCTGCAGGAGATCGAGAAGGCCGGCCGCCGCGCGCGCGACCTGGTGCGCCAGATCCTGACCTTCAGCCGCAACGAGCCGCCCCAGCGCAAGCCTGTGCAGGCGCGCGAAGTCATGGGCGACACGGCGCGGCTGCTGCGCGTGACCCTGCCGCCCGCCGTGGAGCTGCAGGTGCATGTGCCGCCGCAGCTGCCCCCCATGCTGGCCGACGCCATGCAGGTGGAGCAGGCCCTGTTCAACCTGTGCACCAACGCCATGCACGCCCTGGGTGAGCGGCGCGGCCTGATCCAGATGGACGCCGACCTGGTGCGCCCCGACCAGCGCCTGTGCGAGCGCCTGGGCCTGCCACCCGTCAGCTACGTGGCGCTGTCGGTGCAGGACAACGGCCCCGGCATGGATGCGCGCACGCTGCAGCGCATCTTCGAGCCCTTCTTCACCACCAAGCCCGTGGGCCAGGGAACGGGCCTGGGCCTGCCCGTGGTGCACGGCGTCATGCGCAACCACGGCGGCGCCGTGGACGTGTACAGCATTCCAGGGCAAGGCAGCCGCTTCACGCTGTACTTTCCCCCGGCCGACGCCCTGGCGCCCGCCGAGTACGCACCAGCCCAGGCGCCCGCGGCCGAAACGCCGCCCAGCCTGCCGGAGCCGCTGGCAGCCGCAGAAACCCCGACCGGCCCGCAGTTCGCCCTGCTGCCCGACCCGCAGGCCGCACAGCAGCATGTGATGTACGTGGACGACGACCAGGCCCTGGTCTTCCTCGTGCAGCGCCTGCTGCGCCGTCGCGGCTACCAGGTCAGCGGCTTCACCGATCCGCACGAGGCCACCGAGGCGCTGCGCGCCGCCCCCCAGGACTACGACCTGCTGGTCACCGACTACAACATGCCCGGCTATAGCGGCATCGACCTGGTGTACGAGGCGCTGTCCATCCAGCCCCTGCTGCCCATCGCCCTGGCCTCGGGCTACATCACCGCCGAGATCGAGCAGGCCGCCATGGCCGCTGGCGCCCGGGCCCTGGTGCACAAGCCCAATGACGTGGAGGAGCTGTGCGCCACCGTGCACAGGCTCCTGAATGAACGGTGAGCGGCTCAAGCGCTGAACGGCTGCAGGAGTGCCCCGGTGCTGGTACTGCTGCCGATGCAGATACCGATGCAGGTGTCTCCTGCCTGTACGAGGACGCCGAGCTGCTCGTGCTGGACAAGCCCTCCGGCCTGCTGTGCGTGCCCGGGCGCGGCCCCGACAAGCAGGACTGCCTGAGCGGCCGCGCCTTGCAGCGCTGGCCCGATGCGCTGGTCGTGCACCGGCTGGACCAGGCCACCTCGGGCCTGGTGGTCATGGCGCGCAGCCTGGCCAGCCAGCGCCTCCTGAGCGAAGCCTTTGCGCAGCGCCGCGTGCACAAGCGCTATGTGGCCGTGGTCGCCGGCCGCCCGGACGCCCAGCAGGCCGACGCCTGGCAAAGCATCGACCTGCCGATAGCCGCCGACTGGGAGCGGCGCCCCTTGCGCATCATCGACGCCCTGCAGGGCAAGCCCAGCCAGACCCTGTGGCGCGCCATGCCTGCAGCCACCGAAGACCAGGGCACACCCACCACGCGGGTGCAGTTGCAGCCCGTGACGGGCCGCACCCACCAGTTGCGCGTGCACATGGCGGCGCTGGGCCATCCCATCCTGGGCGATGCGCTCTATGCCGATGCCGCCGTGCAGGCACTGTCGCCGCGCCTGCTGCTGCATGCGCACCAGCTGGAGCTGGCCCATCCCCTGTCGGGCCAAACGCTGCGTTTCGAATCCGCCGTGCCGTTTTGATCCACCGCAGAAACACGCAAACCGGCGCCCTCTGGCGCGTTGCTGCAATGCAACATTCCGTGTACGTGTTTCCCCTTCTTGCAGTCGGTCATATTGGTTTCATGCAGCACCGTCTGGGTGCACCGTCGGCATCAGGCGTTTTCGTCGCCCAAAACCGGCGTTGACAAGCGGCCTGCGATGGCATCCAGCCCTTAGCGAAAAGCCTGCATGCGCGCCAGCCCCGGGATACCCTGTTGCCATTGGTAACCAGGAGATTAATCTGTGCTTCTTTGCGCGGATCGCCCCTACAGGAGCCACCGCGTTTTTCAGAACGCTTTACCCAAAGTTGAAGGAAGTACTCATGAGCATTCCGTTCCGCATGCACACCGTCGTCGCCGCCCTGGGTTTGGCTGGTGCCGCCTTGTTCTCCACAGCGCATGCGCAAATCAAGATCGCCATGGTGGTTCCCACCACCGGCCCGCTGACGCAGTACGGCGACATGGTCAAGGAAGGCGTGAACACCGCCGTGGAAATGGCCAATGCGGCTGGCGGCGTCAATGGCAAGAAGATCGAGCTGGTGTCCGTCGATGACGCCTGCGAACCCAAGCAAGGCCCCGTGGCCGCCAACCGCGTGGTCAACGCCAAGATCGGCTACGTGATCGGCCCCGTCTGCTCGGGCGCATCGATTGCCGCCGCCCCGATCTACAACAACGAAGGCGTGGTCGTCGTGACCCCCTCGGCCACTTCCCCGGCCCTGACCGACGGCAAGAACTACCACTTCATCTTCCGCACCATCGGCCGCGATGACCAGCAGGGCCCGGCCGCCGCCAAGTTCATCCTGGACAAGGCCAAGCCCAAGAAGGTTGCCGTGCTGCACGACAAGCAGTCGTATGGCCAGGGCATTGCCTCCTCCGTGCGCGACGACCTGAAGAAGGCCGGCGTGGAAGTGGCCCTGTTCGAAGGCATCAACGCCGGTGACAGCGACTACTCCGCCGTCATCACCAAGCTCAAGAGCGCCGGTGTGGACTTCATCTACTACGGTGGCTACCACCCCGAAATGGGCCTGCTGCTGCGCCAGGCTTCCGAGCAGGGCCTGAAGGTCCGCATGATGGGCCCCGAAGGCGTGGGCAACCCCGAAGTCAACGCCATCGCCGGCAACGCCGTCGAAGGCATGCTGGTGACCCTGCCTGCAGACTTCTCGGCCAACCCCAAGAACGCCGCCGTGGTCAAGGCCTTCAAGGACAAGAAGCGCAATCCTTCGGGCGCTTTCCAGCTGACCGCCTTTGCCGCCACGCAAGTGCTGCTGGACAGCATCAAGGCCGTGGGCGACAGCCCCGCCAAGGTGGCTGACCACCTGCACAAGTCCAACTTCGAGACCGTTCTGGGCTCGGTGGGCTGGAACAAGCAGGGCGACCTGAAGTCCTTCGACTTCCAGGTGTTCGAATGGCACAAGGACGGCAGCAAGTCGGTCGCTGCCAAGTAATCCCCCTCGTTGACTGGCCGGGGCACGCTTGCGCGTGTCCCGGTTGTCTGCATCCTGGCCTTTTAGGCCTTTTCCTGTTTTGGGGCGGCATTACACCATGTCAGAACTCTTACCTCAGCTGATACAGCAGCTGTTCAACGGACTGTCCCTGGGCGCCATCTATGCCCTGATCGCCATCGGCTACACAATGGTCTACGGCATCATCGGGATGATCAACTTCGCCCACGGCGACATCTACATGATCGGCGCCTACATCGGCCTGGTCACGCTGTCGGCCATCGGCACGACAAGCGGCCTGCCCGTGTGGGCCATCATCGGCCTGATGCTGGTGGTGTCGGTCTTCGTCACCGGCGTCTACGGCCTGGTGGTGGAACAGGTGGCCTACAAGCCGCTGCGCCGCAGCCCGCGCCTGGTGGCCCTGATCTCGGCCATCGGCATGTCCATCTTCCTGCAGAACTGGGTGGCCCTGGGCCAGGGCGCGCGCGACATGGCCGTGCCCTCGCTGCTGCCGGGCGCGCTGCGCTTCGGCGCCGAAGGTGGCTTCGAGATCTATGTGCCCTACTCGCGCATCCTGATCATCGTGGTCGCCATCGTGCTCATGGTGCTGCTGACGCTGTACATCCGCCATTCCCGCATGGGCCGTGCCTCGCGCGCCTGCGCCCAGGACATGCACATGGCCAGCCTGCTGGGCATCGACACCAACCGCGTGATCTCGTTCACCTTCGTGCTGGGCGCCATGCTGGCGGCCGTGGGCGGCGTGCTGATCGCGCTGGCCGTGGGCAAGCTCAACCCGTTCATCGGCTTTCTGGCCGGCATCAAGGCCTTCACGGCGGCGGTGCTGGGCGGCATCGGCTCCATCCCCGGCGCCATGCTGGGCGGCGTGCTGCTGGGCGTGGCCGAGACCTTTGCGGCAGCCTACATCTCGTCCGAGTACAAGGACATCGTGGCCTTCGGCCTGCTGGTGCTGATCCTGCTGTTCCGCCCCACGGGCCTGCTGGGCAAGCCTGAAGTGGAGAAGGTCTGATGAAAGCCAAACCCACCTTGAACCTGCGCGACGCCCTGATCGCCACGGTGATGACCGCCGTGGTCGTCACGCCCATCTTCGGCCTGCACCTGGAGCGCGCCGGCACCCGCACCATCATCAACCCCGACTGGACGGTGGTGGCCTGGGCCTGCGCCCTGGTCTTCCTGGTGCAGCTGCTGCGCCCGCTGATCGCGGCGAAGATGCCCAAGGTCTCGCTGCCCTCGCTGCCACACGCACGCCCCAGCCACCGCAACGGCCTGATCCTGGCCGCCCTGCTGATCGCCGTGTCCTGGCCTTTCTTCGCGGGCCGCAACGCGGTGGACATCGCCACGCTGGCCATGATCTACGTGATGCTGGGCCTGGGCCTGAACATCGTCGTGGGCTTTGCCGGCCTGCTGGACCTGGGCTTCGTGGGCTTCTACGCCGTGGGCGCCTACACCTATGCGCTGCTGTTCCACTGGGCCGGCTGGTCCTTCTGGGAAGCGCTGCCGCTGGCTGGCGCCGCTGCCGCGATGTTCGGCTTCGTGCTCGGCTTTCCGGTGCTGCGGCTGCGCGGTGACTACCTGGCCATCGTGACGCTGGGCTTCGGCGAAATCATCCGCCTGATGCTGGTCAACCTGACCAGCATCACGGGCGGGCCGGACGGCATCTCCAGCATCCCCAAGCCCACGGTGCTGGGCCTGGAGATGACGCGCAATCCCTCCACCGAGGGCGGCACGACCTTCCACCAGTTCCTGGGGCTGGAGTTCAGCTCGCTGCACATGGTGATCTTCCTGTACCTGATGGCGCTGCTGCTGGCCGTGATCACGCTGTGCATCTCCAACCGCCTGGTGCGCATGCCCATAGGCCGCGCCTGGGAGGCGCTGCGCGAGGACGAGATCGCCTGCCGCTCCCTGGGCCTGAACCCCATGAAGATCAAGCTGTCCGCCTTCACGCTGGGCGCCATGTTCGCCGGCCTGGGCGGCGCCTTCTTCGCGGCGCGCCAGGGCATCGTCAACCCCGAATCGTTCACCTTCATCGAATCGGCGCTGATCCTGTCCATCGTGGTGCTGGGCGGCATGGGCTCGCAGCTGGGCGTGATCATCGCGGCCATCTTGCTGACGGTGCTGCCCGAGCTGGCGCGCGAGTTCTCCGAGTACCGCATGCTGATCTTCGGCCTGGTGATGGTGCTGATGATGATCTGGCGCCCGCAGGGCCTGCTGCCCATGCGCCGCCACCATGTGGAGGTGCGCTCATGAGGCATGCCGACACCATGATTTTTGGGACAACAGAAAGCAGCAAGGGCCGGCAATGAGCGAGTATTTGCTAGAAGTCAAAGACCTGTGCATGCGCTTCGGCGGCCTGCTGGCCGTGGACCATGTGGGCTTCAACGTGCGCCCGCAGGAAGTGTTTGCCATCATCGGCCCCAACGGCGCCGGCAAGACCACGGTGTTCAACTGCATCAGCGGTTTCTACCAGCCCAGCAGCGGCTCCGTCACGCTGGACGGCAGCGCCATCGAGGGCCGCAGCAGCCACCACGTGGCCAACCACGGCGTGGTGCGCACCTTCCAGAACGTGCGGCTGTTCAAGTCCATGACGGTGCTGGAAAACCTGCTGGTGGCACAGCACCGCCGCTCGGGCGTCAACCTGCTGTCGGGCCTGTTCAACACGGCAAGCTACCGCCGCAGCGAAGAGGAAAAGATCGAGAGCGCCCTGCACTGGCTGGACGTCATGGGCCTGCGCGAGTTCGTCAACCGCGAGGCCGGCAACCTGGCCTACGGCCACCAGCGCCGCCTGGAGATCGCGCGCTGCATGATCACCAAGCCGCGCGTGCTCATGCTCGACGAACCCGCCGCCGGCCTGAACCCGCAGGAGAAGAAGGACCTGCAGGGCCTGATCGACCAGCTGCGGCGCCAGTACGGCATTGCCGTGCTGCTGATCGAGCACGACATGGGCCTGGTCATGGGCGTGTCCGAGCGCATCCTGGTCATGGAGTACGGCAAGCCCATCGCCATGGGCCTGCCGGATGCCATCCGCAACGATGAACGGGTCATCAAGGCCTACCTGGGAGAAGCCTGATGCCTGCCATGCTGCAACTGGAGAACATCTCCACCCACTACGGCGCCATCTGCGCGGTCGACAGCGTGAGCCTGCACGTCAACCAGGGCGAAATCGTCTCGCTGATCGGCTCCAACGGCGCCGGCAAGACCTCGCTGCTGATGACGGTGTGCGGCAACCCGCGCGCCAGCTCGGGCCGCATCTCGTTCGAGGGCGAGGACATCACCCAGCTGCCCTCGCACCACATCATGCGCAAGGGCATCGCGGTCTCGCCCGAGGGACGGCGCATCTTCTCGGACCTTACGGTCACGGACAACCTGAAGATGGGCGGATTCTTCCTGGACAAGCCGCAGATCGAGGCCGGCATCGAACATGTGTTCGGCCTCTTCCCGCGCCTGCGTGAGCGCGCCCACCAGCGCGCCGGCACCATGTCGGGCGGCGAGCAGCAGATGCTGGCCATCGGCCGCGCGCTGATGAGCAAGCCCCGCCTGCTGCTGCTGGACGAGCCCACGCTGGGCCTGGCGCCGCTGATCATTGCGCAGATCTTCGAGATCATCCAGACCATCCGCACGGCCGGCGTCACGGTCTTCCTGGTCGAGCAGAACGCCAACCGCGCCCTGCAGATCGCCGACCGCGGCTATGTGCTGGAAACCGGCAAGGTGGTGCTGGAAGACACCGGCGCCAACCTGCTGACCAACGACGCCGTGCGCCGCGCCTACCTGGGCGCCTGACAACGCACAGGCGCCTGGCGCTCCACGGGCCCGCCCTTCGGCGGGCCTTTTTCTTTTCACGCGCAGATCGCACAGTGGTCTGGTCATGCGCGGCCGATTGTGGGGTCTGCGGCCTGGGCGCAGGCGTTATAAAACACGTCCCTGCCTCTCATTGCTCCCCCACGCCCATGAACGCCTGCGCTCCCCAAGACATGCTGCAACCCCTGGCCATCGACGTGGTGTCGGTGCAGTCCCAGGTCGTCTACGGCCGCGTTGGCAACAACGTGGCCATGCCCACGCTGCAGGCGCTGGGGCTGGCGGCGGCGGCCGTGCCCACGGTGGTGTTCAGCAACACGCCGCACTATCCCAGCATCCACGGCGGAGCAATTGCCGCCGAGTGGTTTGCGGGCTATCTGCAGGACCTGGGCGCGCGCGGCGGGCTGCGGCAGTTGCAGGCCGTGCTGGCCGGCTACCTGGGCGGGCCGGCCCAGGCCACGCTGCTGGCGGACTGGGTTGCCGGCCTGCTGGCGCAGCGGCCCGGCCTGCGTGTGGTGGTGGACCCGGTGATCGGCGACCACGACAGCGGCATCTATGTGGACCCCGCCATGGTCGAGGCCTACCAGCGCCACCTGCTGCCGCTGGCCGACGGGCTGACACCCAACCATTTCGAGCTGGAGCGGCTGACCGCGCGCCCTGTGCGCGGCATGGACGATGTGGTCCAGGCCGCGCGCAGCCTGCTCAAGGGCCGCACGCAGTGGGTGGCCGTGACCAGCGCATCGCCCGAGCTGGACGGCGAGCCTGCCCAGCGCATGCGCGTGGCCCTGGTCACGCGCGATGACGTGCATGTGATCACCCACGCGCGGGTGGATGCGGTGCCCAAGGGAACGGGCGATCTGTTCAGTGCCGCGCTCACCGGCCACTGGCTGCAGGGCGCCAGCCTGCACGAGGCGGCCGAGCGTGCCTGCGAACGCATCGTGCAGGCGCTGGAGCGCACCCGGCAGGCGCACAGCGCCGAGCTGCTGCTGCCATCGGACCCTGTCGCCGCCCAGGCAGCGGCCGGGCCGGCAGCACGGGCACAAGCGATACCATCGCCCGCATGAACAATGCATCGCCTCTTCTTTCCCTGACGATTCTTACCGGCGCCTCGCGCGGCATGGGCCAGGCCATGGCCCGGCAGCTGCTGGATGCCGGCCATGAACTGGTCACGCTGTCGCGCTCCACCAGCGAAGACCTGGCCCAGGCGGCCGCCACGGCGGGCGCGCCGCTGCAGCAGTGGAGCGTGGACCTGGGCGAGCCCGAGGCCGCGGCCCGCAGGCTGGGCGACTGGCTGGCCGGCCTGGACGCCGCGCGCTACGCCAGCGTCACCCTGATCAACAACGCGGGCGTGATTCCGCAGATTGCGCCGCTGTCGCAGCTGCAGCCCGCCGACATTGCCCAGGCCATGCGCGTGGGGCTGGAGGCGCCCATGCTGCTGACGGCCGCCTTCCTGGCCGCCACCGAGGGCTGGACAGCCGTGCCGCGCAAGGTGCTCAACATTTCTTCGGGCCTGGGCCGGCGCGCCATTGCCTCGCAGGCCTCCTACTGCGCGGCCAAGGCCGGCATGGACCATTTCAGCCGCAGCGTGGCGCTGGACGAGGCGCTCAAGCCCCACGGCGCGCGCATCTGCTCGCTGGCGCCCGGCGTCATCGACACCGACATGCAGGTGCAGCTGCGCAGCGCCGATACCGCCGCCTTCCCCGATGCAGGCAACTTCGCCCAGCTCAAGGAGGGCGGCAAGCTGTCCACGCCCGAGCAGGCGGCAGCGCTGGTGCTGGGCTGGCTGCAGCGTGCCGATTTTGGCGAGCAGGTGGTGGCCGACGTGCGCCAGCCCTGAGCATTTTCCGGATGGCAGATTCAATGCGGCGATGAATATCCGGCAATGGAAAAAGCATCGCCGCACTGACCTGAATAATCCAAATACCCGCCCTGGAAAATGTTCTGCAAGAATTACCGATTGCAGGCAGTATTTTCCATATCCGGCCTGAGCATTCGCTTGAAAATCGTCATCTGGCAAAGGATGACGTTTTTCATCTGCGTTTGCCAGTCCTGCATTTCCAATCCTCCTACAGCGGCGTCTATTGCGACTGGCAAGAATGGGGCACTCAACTCCAAGAAAGTCGGCCATGTCCATTGCCTATTCCGAATCCGCGCCCCTGGCTGAAGCGCCAGTGGTCAACACGGTCGCCACCGTAGATACCTCACGCAGCGGCGTTTCATGGGCCGCGATATTTGCCGGCGCCATGGCGGCGGCATCGCTGTCGCTGCTGCTGTTCATTCTGGGCACGGGCCTGGGCCTGTCGTCGGTGTCGGTATGGTCCGGTGAAGGCCTGGATGCCGGCGCCCTGGGCCTGACGGCCGTGGCCTGGATCGCCTTCACCCAGTTGGCCTCGGCCGGCGTGGGCGGCTATCTGGCCGGGCGGCTGCGCACACGCTGGCAAGGCGTGCACACGGACGAGGTCTACTTCCGCGACACGGCCCACGGCTTTCTGTCCTGGGCACTGGCCACGCTGGCCATGGTGGCCCTGATGGGCGCCGCTGCAGGCGGTGCCGTCTCCGGCGCCTTCAAGGCCGCGCAGACCGTGGCCACCAGCGCCTCCAGCGTGGTGGGCGGCGCGATCGGAGCCGCCGGCGGTGCGGCTGCAGGCGGCGCCGCAGCCATGGCCGGTGCCTCGGGCGCCGATGCCTCGCCCCAGGGCCTGGCCTACTGGACCGGCAGCCTGTTCCGCAACTCCGGCGCCGCTACCTCCACCAGCAATGCCACCCCCGCCGACCTGGCCAGCGCCACCCGCGAGGCCGGCGTGATCTTTGCCCAGTCGCTGCGCACCGGCCAGCTGTCTCCCGCCGACGAGCAATACCTGGCCCAGCTGATTGCGCGCAATTCCGATATGTCCGTGGAAGATGCGCAAAAGAAAGTGCGTAGCACCTTTGATTCCGTGCAAATGCAGATAAAGCAGGCCGAGCAAAAGGCTGAAGAAGCCAAGCAAAAGGCCAAGCAGGCTGCTGAAGAGGCACGCAAGGCCACGGCCCATTCCATGCTCTGGCTGTTTGTTTCGCTGATGCTGGGCGCTTTTGTGGGCAGCCTGTGCGCCACCTGGGGTGGTCGTCAACGCGATGCCTTTTGATAATCCCCGGCACTGAAACCCAATCAATCCAATTCAATCCATTCAACGGAGGCTTGCCATGCGATCCATACTGCTTTTTCTCCTGGGCGTTCCCATTCCCATCATCATCCTGATTGCGCTCATCCACTGACGGATGCCGCCATGCCGGCCACGCGCAGCAAGTCCCAGGCATCCCGCCAGGCCCGCCCCACCAAAGGGGCGGCCAAGGCGGCGACACCCCAGGCCTCGCTCGCGCTGTACCGGCAAAAGCGCGACTTCACGCGCACACCGGAACCTTCGGCAGAACCTTCCAGTGAGACGATTGCAGGGCAGCCCGGCGCGGGCGCCCTGCAATTCGTCATTCAAAAGCACTGGGCCAGCCACCTGCACTACGACTTTCGGCTGGAGCTGGACGGCAGCATGAAGAGTTGGGCCGTGCCCAAGGGCCCCAGCTACGACCCGGCCGACAAGCGCATGGCCGTCCAGGTGGAAGACCACCCCATGGCCTACAACCGCTTCGAGGGCCAGATTCCACCGGGACAGTACGGCGCGGGCAAGGTCATCATCTGGGACCGTGGCACTTGGCTGCCCGAGGGCGATGCGGCCGAAGGCTATCGCAAGGGCAAGCTCAAGTTCACGCTGCGCGGCCACAAGCTGCAGGGCCGCTGGACCCTGGTGCGCATGCGCGGCAAGGACGATGCCAAAAAGCCCGCCTGGCTGCTGATCAAGGAGCACGACGGCCTGGAACGTGCTGCCAGCGAATTCAACGTGGTCGAGGACATGCCCGACAGCGTGGCCGGCCTCCCCCTGCCCACCGCCACAGCGCCCGTCACCACACCCGTTGCTACGCCCGTCGCCGCGCCCATGCCACAGAGCATCGCCCCGCAGCTGGCAACCTTGGTGGACCATGCACCTGCAGATGCCGGGCAATGGATCTTCGAGAGCAAGTTCGACGGCTACCGGCTGCTGGCGCGCATCGAGGACGGCGCCGTTCGCCTTTTCACGCGCAACGGCAAGGACTGGACCACCAAAATGCCCGCCCTGGCCCGCGCCTTTGCCGCACTGCCCCTGCAATCGGGCTGGGTGGATGGCGAGGTGCTGATGCTGGACAGCGACAGCCGCCCTGACTTCCAGGCCCTGCAAAACGCCTTTGACGGCGAGCGCACCGACCACCTGGTGTTCTTCGCGTTTGACCTGCTGTGGCAGGACGGCCAGGACCTTCGGCTCCAGCCCGTGGAGCAGCGCCGCCAGCAGTTGCAGGCCCTGCTGCACAAGGCGCCTTCGGACCGCCTTCGTTTCAGCGAGGCCTTTGACGCCCCGCCCGCCGACCTGGTGGCCGCCGCCTGCCAGCTGGGCCTGGAGGGCGTGATCGGCAAGCGGCGCGGCAGCGCCTATGCCTCGCGGCGCAGCGCGGACTGGATCAAGCTCAAGTGCGGCCTGCGCCAGGAATTCGTGATCGCGGGCTACACCGATCCCCAGGGCACGCGCACGGGCCTGGGCGCCCTGGTCCTGGCCGTGCATGGCGAGGACGGCCAGCTGCGCGCGGCGGGCAAGGTGGGCACGGGGTTCAACAGGCGCACCCTGGCCGACCTGCGCCAGCGCCTGGAGCGCCTTGCCACCGGCACCTCGCCGCTGGCGGACAGCCGGGGCCTTGGCAGCGGGGTGCACTGGGTGCGCCCCACGCTGCTGGCCGAGGTCTCGTTCGCGCAGTGGACCGAGGACGGCCAGGTCCGCCATGCCGTATTCCAGGGCCTGCGTGCGGACAAGCCTGCACGCAGCATTGTCAAAGAGGAGCCACAGCACGTGCCATCGACCGCATCTTCCGCCAGCGCTGCAGCCACGCCTGGCGCTGCAAGAACGCAAACCCGCAATGCCAGGGCGGCGCGACTGCCCGCCTCGATGACCATCACCCATCCCGAGCGGGTCATCGATCCCTCCACCGGCATCACCAAGATGGATCTGGCGCGCTACTACGCCACGGTGGCGCCCTTCATGATCACCCACCTCAAGTCCCGGCCCGTGGCCATGGTGCGGGCGCCGGACGGCATCGAGGGCGAGCTGTTCTTCCAGAAGCACCTCGACCAGGCGCCGCTGCAGGGCATCGCCGCCCTGTCGCCGCAACTGGACCCCGGCCATGCCCCGCTGATGGAGGTGTCCCGGCGCGAAGGCCTGGTGGCGGCTGCGCAGATGAACACCATCGAATGGCACACCTGGAACGCGCGCAAGGACCGCATCGACCGGCCTGACCGCATGACCTTCGACCTGGACCCGGGCGAAGGCGTGCCCTGGCAGCAGGTGCAGGAGGCCGCCAGCCTGCTGCATGTGCTGCTGCAGGAGCTGGAGCTGCCGGCCTTCCTCAAGACCAGCGGCGGCAAGGGGCTGCACGTGGTCGTGCCCATCAAGCGGCTGCTGGACTGGGACACCGTCAAGGCCTTCTCGCAGGCCGTGGTCCAGCACCTGGCCCATGCCGTGCCCCAGCGCTTCGTGGCCAAAAGCGGGCCGCGCAACCGCGTGGGAAAGATTTTTGTGGACTACCTGCGCAACGGCTTCGGCGCCACAACGGCCTGCGCGTGGACTGCCCGGGCGCGGCCGGGCATGGGCATCTCCGTGCCCGTGGCCTGGAACGAGCTGGACAGGCTCACGGGCGGCGCGCACTGGACCATTCGCTCGGTAGACCAGCGCCTGCGCCTGGGCAACTCCCCCTGGGAGCATTACGGCACGGCCGCCGTGGGCCTGGGCCGCGCCATGAAGGCGCTGGGCTTCGAGTCGCAGCGCTGAGCACCGTCCTGCAGGAATCGAAGAAAGCACCGCCATGAAGAAAGCCGCCTCCCCCAAATCCAGCCCCTCCACCTCCGCGCGCAGCATGTGGAAGGGCGCCATCAGCTTTGGCCTGGTGCACATTCCCATCGGCCTGTACGCGGCCACGGCCAGCTCGGACATCGACTTCGACTGGCTGGACAAGCGCAACATGCAGCCCGTGGGCTACAAGCGCATCAACAAGGTCACGGGCAAGGAAGTGGCCACGGCCGATATCGTCAAGGGCGTGGAATTCGAGGAGGGCCGCTACGTGGTGCTGAGCGCTGAAGAGATTGCAGCCGCCTTTCCCAAGACCACGCAGACCATCGAGATCGAGGCCTTTGTCGATGCCCAGGACATCCCTTTCATCTACCTGGAACGCCCCTACTACACCGCCCCCCTGCACCGTGGCGAGAAGGTCTACGCCCTGCTGCGCGAGGCCCTGCGCAAGAGCAACAAGGTGGGCGTGGCCAAGGTGGTCATCCAGACCAAGCAGCACCTGGCCATCCTGATCCCCTGCGGCCGGGCGCTGGTGCTCAACCTGCTGCGCTGGGGCGGCGAGATCCGCTCCTTCGAGCAACTGGACCTTCCGCCGCTGGACGCCAAGGCCGCCGGCATCAAGAGCGCCGAGATGACCATGGCCATGGCCCTCATCAAGGACATGAGCCAGGCCTGGGACGCCGACCAGTTCCGCAACTCCTTCAGCGAGGAAATCCACCAGCTCGTGCAGGCCAAGGCGCACGCGGGCGATGTCCAAAACGTGGAAAAACAGGAGGCCACACCCGCCGCGCCGGCCAACGCGGCCGTGCTGGACCTGACGGCCCTGCTCAAGAACAGCCTGGGCAAGGGCGCAGGCGGACCATCCGCCACCGCAGCCAAGGAAAAAAATACCGCGTCAACGGTAAAAAATGCAAAGACCCCAGCTTCCAGAAAATCGACAAAATCCACAAAAACCCCGGCCAGGGCCCCTGCAAAACGCCCCGCCGCCAAATAACCCCATATTTGGCCTGGCTGCATTTTTTACAAAAGCAATTTCATTATAAGAAATACATCCATTTGTACCGACAAAATGGAACAAGACCACTCCATAGCAAATTCCAATGCTTTACCAAAAGTAATCTTCCAAATATCCTACAAGCCGGCCATTTTCACGGTCGCACAATGAAATTGCAGTGATGACGGCATCGCTGTTTACTTAAGGAGTACGGAAATGACGCAACAGACCAACAACCCTCAAGGCAACACGGCCAGCAACCAGCAAAACGACAAGAACAAGCAGCAGCAGCAGCAACAGAACAATCCGGGGCAGCAGCAGCAAAGCAATCCCAACAACCCGAACAATCCCAACCAACAGCAGCAACAGAGCAATCCCCAGCGCAACCAACCAGGGGAACAGCAAAAGCAGGGCAGCCATCAGCAGCGTTAAGCTGCCGATAGCGTGAACTGGCAAAGGGCCCCCTGGGCCCTTTTTTTATCTCCAAAGCTTTGCTGACGATGCCCTTTGGTTCAGCCAATCGCCTCTTCCAATAATTATTGCCTCATACAACAGGCCATCCTCTTTCTTTCAAGGAGTAAATCGTGGCTAAGAAATCCCCTGGTGAAAAGAAATCGTCCAAGCAATCCCCCACAGGCCATGGCGGAGAATTACAGCAACAGGCCGACGGACAGCACCCCGGATTGACCACGCAGCAAGGCATTCCGGTTCCTGATAATCAGAACTCTCTCACCGCCTGGGAAAAAGGCCCTACGCTGCTGGAAGATTTCATCCTGCGCGAGAAAATCACGCATTTCGACCATGAGCGCATTCCAGAGCGAATCGTCCATGCACGCGGCACAGGCGCCCACGGTTATTTCCAGCTGACAGATTCGCTGGAGCAATACACCACCGCCAAGGTCCTGACCGAAACCGGCAAGCAAGTGCCGATCTTTGTGCGCTTCTCCACCGTGGCCGGTGGAGCAGGCTCGGTGGACACCCCGCGCGATGTGCGCGGCTTTGCCATCAAGTTCTATACCGAAGAGGGCAACTGGGATCTGGTGGGCAACAACATACCGGTCTTCTTCATCCAGGACGCCATGAAATTCCCCGACCTGGTCCATGCCGTGAAGATGGAACCCGACCGGGGTTTTCCGCAGGCAGCCACTGCGCACGACACGTTCTGGGACTTCATCTCCCTTATGCCCGAGTCCATGCACATGGTCATGTGGATCATGAGCGACCGCACCATCGCACGCAGCCTGCGCATGATCGAGGGCTTTGGCGTGCACAGCTTCCGGCTCGTCAATGCCCAGGGTGAAAGCACCTTCGTGAAGTTCCACTGGCGGCCCGAGCTGGGCATCCAGTCCACGGTCTGGGACGAGGCCCTCAAGCTGCAGGCCGCAGACAACGACTACCACCGCCGCGACCTGTTCGAGGCCATCGAGGCGGGCGACTACCCGGCCTGGGAGCTGTGCGTGCAGCTGTTCTCGCAGGAGCAGGCAGACGCCCTGCCCTACGACCACCTGGACCCCACCAAGCTCATCCCCGAAGAGGAAATTCCGCTGCGCAAGATCGGCCGCTTCGTGCTGGACCGCTGGCCCGACAACTTCTTCGCCGAGACCGAGCAGGTGGCCTTCTGCCCGGCCAATATCCCGCCCGGCATCGATTTCAGCAACGACCCGCTGCTGCAGGGTCGCCTGTTCTCGTACCTGGACACCCAGCTGTCGCGCCTGGGCGGGCCCAACTTCACGCAGTTGCCCATCAACGCGCCCAAATGCCCGTTCGCCCATCACCAGCGCGACGGCCACATGCAGACCGAGGTGCCCAAGGGCCGCGTGGCCTACGAGCCCTCCAGCCTGCACTCCGACAGCCCGCGCGCCTCGGCAGCCCGCGGCTTGCGGCACTTTGCGCAGCCCGCGCAGGAGGGTGCCAAGGGCCGCATCCGCCCCGAGAGCTTTGCCGACCACTACAGCCAGGCGCGCATGTTCTACCAAAGCCAGAGCGCGCAGGAGCAGGCCCACATCGCCAGCGCCCTGGTGTTCGAGCTGTCCAAGGTACAGACGCCGCATGTGCGCCTGGCCGTGGTCGGCCACCTGCAGGTGATTGACACCGACCTGGCAAAGCGCGTGGCAGACGGCCTGGGCCTGCCCCAGTTGCCGCCTGCCGCCAAGCCTGCCGTGCCCCCGCAAAAGCTGCCGCCCAGCCCGGCCACGCGCATCATCGATCGCATGAAGCCCACCTTGCAGGGCCGCTGCGTTGCCATCCTGGTGGACGAAGGCTCCAGCGCCCGGCACATTGCCGCCTTCCACAAGGCGCTGGTGGCGCAAAAGGCCAGCGTGAAGATCATTGCGCCCAAGATCGGCGGCGCCACGCTGGACGACGGCAGCCACCTGCCGGCCGACGGCCAGCTGGCCGGATCGCCATCCGCGCAGTTCGATGCCGTGGTGTCCATCATCACGCTGGAGCGCGGCCAGGCGCTGGCCCATGAGGCAGCCGCGCAGGACTGGTTCCGCGACGCCTTCGGCCACCTCAAGGCCATTGCGGCCTGCAAGGCGACACAGCACATCATGAAGACGGCCGGCATCACGCCGGACGAGGGCGTGTTCCCCATCGACAAGCCCGAACCCTTCATCGAAGGCGCCAAGAAGCGCTTCTGGGCCCGCGAAGCGAAGCTGAGAACGCTGGCCTGACCCCCCGCCCCGGCGTGCGCCACATCATTGCCACCAGATGGCACCGCGCCGGACTTCAACCAACCTTGTACCCTGGCCATTTCCCTCGGGTCAGGCATGGCGCTTGCCACGGCAACACCAAGGCCGGCCCGGCCTGCCACCCCTACAGGAGCAACTTCCCATGATCACTTCGGTACCTGCACCCCCTGTCACTCCACCCATTGCGCCCCCCGTCAACCCGCCGCCCACAGAGCCGCTGGTTCCGCCCGTGGGCGACCCGCCACCGGCCCCGGCACCTTCACCCTACTCCGACCCGCCCATTGCCCCGCCGCCACCGCCGCCGCAGGGGGTGCACTGAGCTCCGCGCCAGCCAGGGGCAGGGCAGCGAACGCAGACGTCCCCGGCCCTGCCCTGACCTATGTGAACGACCGCATGCCCGGCTGGCGCCGCGTGCGGCGCGGCAAGGGCTTTTCCTATGTGGCGCAGGACGGCAAGCCGGTGCGCGATGCCCAGGCGCTGGCGCGCATCCGCAAACTCGCCATTCCACCGGCCTATGTGGATGTCTGGATCTGCCCCGATGCCCAGGGCCACCTGCAGGCCACGGGCCGCGATGCCCGGGGGCGCAAGCAGTACCGTTACCACCCGCAGTGGCAGGAACAGCGCAAGCAGGTCAAGTTCGACCGCATGCGCGCCTTTGGCCGCCACCTGCCCGCCATCCGTCGGGCGGTGGCGCGCGATCTCAAGCCTGGCCGGCCGCAGCTGGACACCGTGGTGGCCGCCATCGTCTGGCTGCTGGACTGCACGGCCCTGCGCATAGGCAATGACGAGTATTCCGAGAGCAATGGCTCCTACGGCCTCACCACGCTCAGAAACCGCCATGCCCAGGTGCACGCGGGTGAGCTGACGCTGAGCTTCAAGGGCAAGAGCGGCGTGCTGCAGCAGGCCCGCGTGTCCGACCGGGCCGTGGCCCGCATCGTCAAGCGCTGCCAGGAGCTGCCGGGCCAGCGGCTGTTCCAGTTCATCGACGATGAAGGCGAAGTCCACCATGTGCGATCCGAGCATGTGAACGACTACATCCGCAGGATTTGCGGCAAGGCTGCGGCCCATGGGGCTGATGCCGCAGATGTCGGAGATGCCGCAGACGGCCCGGATTTCAGCGCCAAGGATTTCCGCACCTGGCATGCCAGCGTGTACGCGCTGGAACTCGCGCTGACCGCAGGCAAGGCAGCGCCGCAAGAAGGCGCAGGCACCAGTGCGGCGGCGCTGAACGCTCTGGTCACGCAGGTCGCCCGGCGCCTGGGCAATACCTGTGCGGTTTGCCGCAAGTTCTACATCCATCCCCAGGTGCTGGCCCTGTGCGAGCAACCTGGACAGGACATTCCCACCGCACCGGACAGGCGCCCGCGCGGACTGAGCGCAAAGGAATGCCTGTTCCTGGGGCTGCTGCAGCCCCGCAGCGGGCGGCGCGCCAGTCGCCAGCCGCCCCCATGATCCCGCCTCCCGCACGCCCGGCAAACACTGTGCCTGTGGACTGACAAAGACGCCTGCATGCTCGCCCTTAAACTGGCAGATCATGAAATTTTGTCAAAACGCGTTGCGGCGAGGACCCCTGGAGGCCATGCAATGAACCACGTGCTGATCGTCGATGACGATGCGGATTCCGCAGCGACCATGCGCGAACTCGTGGGCGTGGACCGCTTCTCGGTCGCCGTGGCCCACACCCTGCGCGACGCGCGCCGGCAGATGGCCATGCAGCCGCCCAGTCTGGTGCTGCTGGACCTGCAACTGCCCGATGGCAACGGCATGGACCTTTTTGGCGACCAGCAGGTGCCGCAGGACTCGCAGATCGTGCTGGTGACAGGCCACGCCAGCCTGGACTCCTCCATCGAGGCCCTGCGCCGCGGCGCCATGGACTATCTGGTCAAGCCCGTGGGCATCGGGCGGCTGGAGGACATTCTTTCGCGCTTTCTGATCCCCACGGCCGGCCTGCCGGAGACGGGCACCAGCACCCTCACGGGCGCGGCCTTCGACCAGATCACCCCGCAAGACAGGCCAGGCGCCGGCTACTGCGCGCAGGAAGGGCGCTTTGGCCGGCTGTGGGGCGGCTCGGCCCCCATGCAGCGGCTGTACCAGCAGATGGAGCGCGTGGCAGGCACCTCGGTCACGGTCTTTCTGACGGGCGAAAGCGGCACCGGCAAGGAAGTCGTGGCACAGACCCTGCATGAGCTGAGCCAGCGGCGCAGCCGGCCCTTCCTGGCGGTCAACTGCGGTGCCATTTCTCCGCACCTGATCGAAAGCGAGATCTTTGGCCATGAAAAGGGCAGCTTCACCGGCGCCGACCGCCAGCACCAGGGCTTTTTCGAGCGCGCGGCCACGGGCACGCTGTTTCTGGACGAAATCACGGAAATGTCGATGGAGCTGCAGGTCAAGCTGCTGCGCGTGCTGGAGACCGGCCGCTTCATGCGCGTGGGCTCCACCCAGACGCTGCAGACCGATGTGCGCGTCATCGCCGCCACCAACCGCTGCCCCTACGAGGCCGTGGCCAGCGGCAAGCTGCGCGAAGACCTGCTGTACCGCCTGAACGTCTTCCCCATCGAGCTGCCGCCGCTGCGCGAGCGCCTGACCGACGTTCCGCTGCTTGCGCAGCATTTCATGGAGGCCATCTCCCAGCGCGAGGGCCAGGCCAAGCAATTCACGGCATCGGCCCTCAAGCAGCTTGCGCAATACAGCTGGCCCGGCAATGTGCGCGAATTGCGCAACGCCGTGCAGCGCGCCTATGTGATGGAGCCCGGCCCGCTGGTGAGCCAGGAATGGCTGCCCCGGCCGCCCGTGGCCATTGCCCAGCAGCCGGCCCCGGTGCATCCGGCCGCCCACGCCCTGCACCTGCCGCAAGTGCCGCAAATGCCACATATGCCGCAGGCGGGGTCCATGCCAATGAGCGCGCCAGTGAGCGCGCCACTGACTGCGCCCATTCCCCCCACCATCACAGCCCATGCGTCCGCCGACCACGCCCATGCAGCCGCCACCTACGACCTGCCCGACACGGAGCCGGCCACCATACAGCTGCCCATCGGCATGACCATGGCGCAGGCCGAGCGGCTGCTCATCCAGGCCACGCTCAAGCAGTGCAAGTACCAGAAGGAACGCACGGCGGCCGTGCTCGGCATCAGCCTCAAGACTCTGTACAACCGGCTCAGGGACTATGCGGGCGGCAAAAAGGGCGAGACGGACGCCGAGCACGGCTGACACCCAAACTTGCAGGCACGCTGCTTGCCACCTTGCTTGCACCTTTGTGCAACCAAGGACAAGCCCATGGACTCCTCTCCTCCCCGCGCCTACGGTGTCTTCAAGCCCGTGGGCCACATGGTGGTCTCGTTTCCCACAGCTGCGCAGGCCGACGACGGCGTGGCCGCGCTGCAGGCGCTGGACCTGCCCGCCCAGGACATCCAGCGCTATTCCGATCGGGAAATGCTGGCCCAGATCGATGAAGACCTGCGCCAGGCCAGCCCCGTTGCCGCCGTGGGCCAGGAGCTCAACCTGGTCAAGGCCCACCAGGCCCTGGCCGAACGCGGCTACCACTGGCTGGTGGTGCGCGTGGACAACGACGAGGCCGCACGCACGGCCGCCGATGCCCTGAAGGCCGCCGGCGCCGAGCGCGCCCAACTCTATGGCCGCTTCATCATCGAGGAATTGATAGAGCACGCCGCCGACCTGCCCCAGGTCAGCGAGTCACCCGACCGGGGCCTGGATGCCCAGACGCCTTCGGGCCATGAGGCGGAGCGTGCAGAGATTCGCCCTGCCTCGGACCAGGACACCGCCCCTGACAAGCCGAGGCTCTGAACGGCCTGCAGGAGCCGGGCACGCCGATTGCCCTTGACCACCAACCGTAACTTTTTTTCAAGGGCGATGCCATGGACTTCCTCATCTGGCTGATGGTGGGTGGCCTGATCGGCTGGATTACCAGCATGGTCACGAACACCCAGGCCGAGCAAGGCATTTTGCTCAACGTGGTCATAGGCGCCATAGGCGCACTGCTGGGCGGCTGGCTGCTGGCGCCGATGCTGGGGCCTTCGGCCATGAATGCGCAGACGGAGGCGCCGGCCACCTCCATGTCCATCTTCGTCTCTCTGGCCTGCGCCGTTGCGCTGCTGGCCATCTTCAACCTGTGCAAGCGGAGCGTGCCGCGCTGAAAGCGGCCAGGCAGCCTGTCAGTCCAGCCTTTGCGCCAGGCAGTCCTGCGCCGCCATGGCCACGCGCGGCAGCACCAGTGAGACCGCCAGGCAGCGGCCATGCTCACCCTCGGCCCGCACCACGCCACCGCGCTCCAGGCACAGGCGGCGCGCCAGGCTCAGGCCGCAGGTGGCGTCCGCATCGGCATCGTTCAATGGAGTGAAGACAGGCGGCGGGTCCTGCCTTTCCACACGTTCCAGCCGTGGCGCGCCCACCTCGCCGGTACCGGAGCCGGTGCTGGCCGCACCCGCCCCGTGGGCCATGGCCTCGATGCGGATCTCCACCAGCGCATCCCCGCGAGAAGCTGCGGCCTGGGCCAGGTCCTCGGACAGGGGCCGGGCGGCCATGTGCACCTGCGCGCCATCGGTCATTGCTTCGCGGATGGCGAGAAAAATGCTGATCAGCGCCAGCTCCAGCTCATCCGGGTCCACATGCACGCCCAATCGCGGCGCCGGCTGGCCGGGCTGACTGGCCTCGGCAGGCTCCGCCACCTCCAGCGCCATGCGCTTGCCCAGCACCACGGCCAGCGTGCCCTGCAGGCCGGGCAGCCAGCGGTACAGGTCCACCACCAGCGCATGCGTGCAATGGTGCGCCCCAAAACGCAACAGTTGCTGCGTGAGGCGGCTGGCCGTGTCCACCGAGCGCAGCATGGCCTGGGCGGGCAGGCGCAGGCCCGGGTCTTCGGAGCGCCGCTCTATCAGATAGGCGCTGTTGCTCAGAATGCCCAGCTGGTTGTTGAACTCATGGGAAAACCGGCCTGCCAGCCGCCCCACCACCTGCAGGCGTTCGCTCTGGAGACGGGCAGCGGCCTCTTCGAGGCGGGCAGCGTCCACCGCAGCGCCTTCGGACAGGCCGGCATCACCGCCGCCCTGGCCCTGGCCATGGTCTTGCGCCTTGCCGCCCATTGCCGGCAACACCAGGGCCGAGCTGCCCCGCAGCGCCAGCCGCGCCAGTCCCAGGCCCGCCACCGCAAACAAAACGATGGCCACCCAGATCACCCCCTTCAGGGGCCGGGAGCATGCGGGGTCCAGCGCAGAACAGGGGACCCAGCTCACCCAGGTCCATCCCTGGGCGGACTTGCTGAAGAAGGCCCGCAGCGGCCCGCCCTGCGCATCTGGCAGATCCAGCCAGCCCTGCAAAGCGCCCTGCCCTGCGCCCTCCCCAGCGCTTTGCTCTGCGCCTTGCCCCGCACTTTTCGCGCCGGGCGCAGCCTGCGCCAGGCTGGCCGCCAGCCGCTCGCTGAAATCGGCGGGC
>NZ_LFJT01000040.1:0-58057 GCF_001682645.1 Delftia sp. JD2 | reverse complement strand
CGGGAATAGCTCAGTTGGTAGAGCGCAACCTTGCCAAGGTTGAGGTCGACGGTTCGAACCCGTTTTCCCGCTCCAATTTATGATCTACAGACTTCCACTGACGTCTGTAAGTCATTGAAAAGAGGAGCTTCGGCTCCTTTTTTCATTCCAGCGAAAGCCACGGAAGTCCACTGACAGCCACCATTTTTGAGGCCAAAAACAAGGCCAAAGAATGCGGGTCGTGCCGGTTCCGGGTTGTTGCTGGGGTTGGATCGGGATGACAAGCAGCATCGGGCCTAAGTCCAAGACTTAGGAGCTTGATGATGACACTCTCTGATCTGACCGTGCGGCAAGCCAAGGCCGCCGAGAGAACCTACAGCATCCCCGACACCGATGGCCTCGGCCTGGTGGTCGCCCGCACCGGCGGCAAGTCGTGGCATTTGCGCTATTACTGGCTCGGCAAGCAAAAGCGCATCTCCCTGGGGAACTACCCCGAGATCGGTTTGCGCGAAGCGCGCACCTTGCGCGACGAAGCCCGGGCGCTTCTGGCAAAGGGCGTCAACCCCCATACCGATCGGAAACAGAAGCGACACGCGGTCAAGCTTGCGGCCGACTACACCTTCAAGGCCGTCTTCGATGCGTGGGTCGAGCATCGCCGCAAGGAAATCAAGGAGGGCAGGAACAGCACGCTGTCGCAGATCCTGCGGATCTTCAACAAGGACGTGCTGCCTAGCCTCAAGCAGATGTCGATCTACGACATTCGCCGGCCCCAACTCCTGGGCGTCCTGGCGAGGATCGAGGAGCGCAAGGCGTTCACCACTGCCGAGAAGGTCCGCACCTGGCTGGGGCAGTTGTTCCGCTATGCCCTCGTCATCGTGGAGGGGCTGGAAGCCAATCCGGCCTCCGACCTGGACGTGGTGGCCGAACCCAAGCCCCCGGTGAACCACAACCCCTACCTGCATCTTCCGGAGCTCCCCGAGTTCCTGCACAAGCTCAGGCTCTACAACCCTCGTGGTTGGCAGACCCAACTCGGCATCCGGCTGCTGTTCCTGACCGGCGTGCGTACCGGCGAGCTGCGGCTGGCGACCCCGGACCAGTTCGATCTCGACCGTGGCCTGTGGATCATCCCGCCGCAGATCGTCAAGCAACTCCAGGACGAGATGCGCAAGGCCGGCAAGCGCCCGCAGGACGTTCCGCCCTACATCGTGCCGTTGTCCGTGCAGGCCATCGAGATCGTGCGCTACCTGTTGGGTGTGATGAGGCCGGCTCAGGTCCATCTGCTCACGCACCGCAGCGAACTCAAGAAGCGCATCAGCGAGAACACCCTCAACGCGGCCTTGAAACGAATGGGCTACGAGGATCAACTGACCGGTCACGGCATCCGCGGAACCATCTCGACGGCGCTCAACGAGATCGGCTATCCCAAGATTTGGGTGGACGCGCAGCTTTCGCACTCGGACCCGAACAAGGTGAGTTCGGCCTACAACCACGCCAAGTATGTTGAGCCGCGCCGCCGGATGATGCAGGACTGGGCGGATCGTCTCGATCTGCTCGAACAGGGCCAAGTGGAAGCGGCCAGCGCGCACCTCACGATCCATATCGAGGGCGTGCCGGCCATGGCAGAGGAGGACAAGCCCAACACCATCGTCGCTGCTGCTTCTGCGGCATCCGTTCCGCCTGTGGTGGCCGAACCCATCGTCGTGACGCCAAACGACGGGGGAATCACCTTCCAGCGACTGTCGCAGGTACCACCGCCCCCGACGCATGCGCCAGAGCCGGAGGTGTCAGTCATCCAGCGCGAGCGCGAGGAAATGCTGGCCATCTACGAATCGCCGAGCAGTCTGCCGGTCCCGCTGTTCGGCAAGTTGGCCGGGAAGTCCAAGGACCAGATCAACCGCGAGCTGAAGGCGGGCAAGCTGCTGTCTATCAGCTTGGGCAACCGCGGGCAACGCGTGCCCGACTGGCAGCTGGTACCCCTCAAGCACAAGCTGGCACAGGTGCTCATGAACCAGTGCCCGCATGCGGATCCGTGGGACCTGTACCGGATGCTGACCCGCCCACATCCGGACCTGGGTGATCGCGCAGCCATCGACATCGTGACACCAGGAAATTTGGGCATGGTCGTGCGGGTCATCGCGGGCACCCAGCAGCAGCCAAACAGGCCCGGACCTGACTCGTCTGTGCAAGGTATTCCAGAGGAGACTCGCCAGCGCATTCAACGGTTGCTAAATGATGCGGCAATGCTCGAAAGTGCCTGACGCTGGCCGACGGCCAAAGATGGATGCTTTGGCCGTCGGAATTGAGCTACAGGATGCGGGCCTTTGCAGTCCACAGCGCATACGGCGCGGCGCGATGAGGCGTGCGGCCATCCTGAAGGCCACAGACTTCTGAGCGGCTACAACCGGACTGAGTCAGCCCCTACGTCGTCCCAGAATGTAGTGGTCGTATTAGTGAGCGCGCCGCAGTAATTAGCGAGATGTAATGGGGTCGTCATCTCACTGAAATGTCTGAATTCCTAGGATTAAATCTCCTACTGAGGGAGATTTAAAAAATGAAGTTATTCAGACATTACATCATCGCACTAGCAATTATCGCTCCTGCTCCCGCCTTTGCTGACGGCTCGACGGATCGACTGTATGGTGAAACGCTGCAAGCAAATGAAGCTTCCACACGTGCATATGCCTTGAACGCAGGAAAGAATCCTGCCTCCCGTCGTCCATTATCGCTACGGAATGACGCTTGATATCGCTAAGGTCATCGGGCTCACGCCCACCTATGGAAAGTGCGGAATAATTCCGGCGCAGATGTCTTATGTGGAATCGAAAGGAGAAATCAACATACTCGAATATCGCGCTTCGGGGAGCGACTGTCGAAACGAGAACTGACTGTACGAGATGCGATTTACAGTATTCAACTTGCCCTAGCAGGCTGCTGAAGAACCATCTGATGTGCGGAGCGGTAAGGCCGTTATTCCGTTCCGAGTGATTGCAATGGCCACAGATTGGGCATGAAGGTGCCGATTCAGGGCCTTGAGCGCCGGTTTCAACACGATTCCCGCCCTTTTCATGCCCTTATCCCGCCCTGCAGGCACAACTGTCCCAAGGTGCGCATGCGCACCAGGTTGTAGGCGGTCATGTTCAACATGAACATCTGATCCACCTTGGCCAGGCCCCGCACCATCACCTGCCGGATGTTGCCGATCAGCTTGGCCCAGCCAAAGCCCTGCTCGATCAGCTTCCGCTTGGTCTGCGAGATCGCGTAACCGGCGCTCGTGGCGATGGCATCAGGCACCGCCGAGCGGCGGTTGCTGGTGTTCTGCGCAATGTGCGCAGCAACCCCGATCTCCTGCAAAGCCTCGACGAACTCGGCTGCGTCGTAGCCCTTGTCCGCACCCAGCGTCAGCGCACCGTCGGGGTTGGCCTGGCGTGCATCGCCGATCATCGCCTTGGCCGCTTCACGCTCGGCGTAGCCGTCGGCATGAGTCACCCGCGCATTAGCGATCAGGCCGTGCCGGTTGTCTGCCAGCGTGTGGCCCATGTAGCGCAGTTCGCTCGCCGTCTTGCCCTTGCGGTACAACCGTGCATCTGGATCGGTCGTGGAGGCATGCGTGTCGTTGCCCCGTGACTTGCCCCGGAAGTCCGTCCCGTCGCCATCCTCACCGCCGTCCTTGCGCACGAAGCTCTTGTGACCGGCCCAAGCCTGGATCAGCGTCCCGTCCACGCTGAAGTGCTCGCCCGACAGCCAGCCACGGGCGTCGGCCATCGCCACGATCTCGTTGAACAAGGCCACCACCACGTCATGCTCGATCAGCCGTTCGCGGTTCTTGGTGAACACTGTCGGCACCCACACCGCATCGTCCATCGACAGCCCGATGAACCAGCGAAACAGCAGGTTGTACTGCACCTGCTCCATCAGCTGCCGCTCCGATCGGATGCTGTAGAACACCTGCAGCAGCATCGCCCGCGCCAGCTTCTCCGGCGCGATGCTCGGGCGGCCTCCCTTGTAGCTCGGCTCGTACATCCGCTCGAACAGCCCGTCCAGGCGCCGCAGCGCCTCGTTGACCATCTCCCGCACCGGACGCAACGGATGGCTGGCTGGGATGAACTCCTCCAGCCGCTTGACCGTGAATAACTGCTCGCTGAAGACGTCTACACCGCGCATGGCATTGAATGAAGTGACTATCCCAATAGTCTACGGATAGAGAGGTTCTTCAGCAGCCTGCTAACGGGGCGTTGCGCGCTTTGCTTGTCTCCAGGGGAAAGCCCTGCGGGCTATCCCCGCCGCGCGAGCTTGGCGCCCCTCAAAGGCCGCCGAGCCGGCTTCCCGATGCCTGGAGCATGAGCTTGTGCATCGAGCCTTGAAGTCCGGGCGTCCCCGGCCAGGAAACATGGCCGGTCGCGCTGTCGTGCTGCGCATCGAACCCCCTGCGGGGTTTCGCCCCTGTCGGGCTTCCATCATTCCCTCGCGCTGATCGGCTGACGCCTCCGGCCCGGCTTCCAGCTTCGGGCCTGCGCGCTTCGCTTGCCGTGCGGTCGGCGCATGGGGAAGGCCGTTGCCTTGTCCAGCCGTCTCCCCTGACTTCATCACCTTGTCCGCGACTGTAGCCCGCTCCCGTGCGCCGTCAAGGCGCGCAGGGCCGTGTCCTCGCTGCGCTGCGGGCCGCACCAACCCTGCGCTTGCCTCCTTGACGGCCCCCGTCCGCGCGCTCCTGACCGTCGCGGGCGATGAACTCAGGAAAGACGGTGGCAACAGGGCCAACCAGGTTCCTCGTGCCGACCGCACCGAACAGCCGAAAGGCTGGGCTCCGAATCTAGGAATCCGGTGTGCGGTTTTCTTCAACAACCAAGTCAGGAGAAAGACATGCTTGCATCCCGTTTTGCTTCCCATTCCCCGGCGCTGCGTTCCGATTACCCCTTGTCGGATGACCAAATCCGGCGCGTGGCCCCGTCCATCTTTGCGGATGCCCCGCATGAGAGCCGTTCCGAGCGGTACAGCTACATCCCTATGTCGGCGCCGATCCAAATCTGAGCCACCGTGCCGACCGAATATTGAGCCAGGGGTGGGGGCCGGCCTTCAGAGGGCCGGCGGTGGATAAGTGTAGGTCTGTCCTGGCTCTTTGACCTCCTCGATGTTGAGTTGAGCGCGCGGGGGAAGCCGCGCAGGGCGTAGCCCGTAGCGGATTTCCCCGCGCGGCGCCGCTTCAGAAGTCGTCCTGCGGCAGCTCGGACTTGCTGCCCTTGCGGGCCTGCTCGCGCGCCTTGATGCGCTTCTTGGCCTCTGCCGTACTGCGGCTGAAGCGGATCGACTCGTTGCCCGTCTCCACGATGTGGCAGTGGTGCGTGAGCCGGTCCAGCAACGCGGTGGTCATCTTCGCGTCGCCGAACACGCTGGACCACTCCGCGAAGTCCAGGTTGGTCGTGATCATCACGCTGGTGTGTTCATACAGGCGACTGAGCAGGTGGAACAGCAACGCCCCGCCGGCCTGGCTGAACGGCAGGTAGCCCAACTCGTCCAGGATGACGAGGTCCATGCGCAGCAAGCTCAATGCAATGCGCCCGGCCTTGCCTTGCGCCTTCTCCTGCTCCAGTGCATTGACCAGGTCGACCGTCGAGAAGAACCGCACGCGCTTGCCATGCCGGGTGATGCCCGATACGCCGATGGCCGTGGCCAGATGCGTCTTGCCCGTGCCCGGCCCACCCACCAACACGACGTTGTGTGCGTCGTCTGTGAAGTTGGTTGCGGCCAGTGTGCTCACAAGCTTGCGATCTACCGGCGAGACCTCGAAGTCGAAGCCGGCGATGTCGCGATGCACCGGGAACTTCGCGGCGTGCATCTGGTGGCTGACCGAGCGCATGGCGCGATCCGTGCCCTCGGCCTGCAGCAAGTGCTCGATCAACCAGCGCGAGGAGTCCACCCCTGCGTTCGTTCCTTGCTCCACCAGGTCGGCCCAGGCGCCGGCCATGCCATGCAGACGCAACGCCTTGAGTTCAACCGTCACGTCACGCGTCATGGCCGGCCTCCTCGGTGGCGTTGTCGGCACGCAGGCTGTCGTAGCGCGCCGTGTTGGCCAGCGGCGGTGTGCTCACCTTCAGCTGCGTCGCAGCCGTCTGCGGCATCGGCACCGCATTCAGGCGCCCCAGCACGTTGACCACGTGCTCCACGCTCACCTTGCCGGGCGGCCCGGTCTCCAGCGCCAGTTCCACCGCCACCAGCACCGCGTCCAGCCCGGCGCTCAGCACGATGGCCAGCACCTGCGCCATCACGCGGTCGCCGCCCGGGTTGCGCAGCAGCCCACGGCGCAGCCTCTGCAGCGGCTCGGGCATGTCGGCGAACGGCGCGCCATTCCTCAGCGCGCCGGGCTTCCTCTGCAGCAGCGGGATGTAGTGCTGCCAGTCATACCGCGTCTCGCCGGCGTTGCTCAGGCGGTCGTGGCGCGCGACGATGTGGTCGTTGGCCACCACGACGACGCTGCCCGGGTACAGCCTGGTGCTGACCATTTGCCCGAACAGCTCGCACGGCACCGAGTAGCGGTTGCGCGCCACCGATACCAGGCAGGTGCTGGACACGCGCGCGGGCTTCTCGACGTAGCCATCGAACGGCGCCGGCATGGGCATCAGATGCGCCCGCTCGTGTTCGAGCATCTCGGCCACGCTGAACTGCTCGTGCTCGGGGTGGCGCACCTCGTCCCACAACGCCCGGCACCGCTGGCCCAGCCAGGCGTTGAGTTCGCTGAAGCTGCCGAAGCGCTGCTTGGCCGCGTCGATCCAGATGCGCCGGCGGCTGTCCTGCACGTTCTTCTCGACGACGCCCTTCTCCCAGCCGCTGGCGACGTTGCAGAAGTCCGGGTCGTACAGGTAGTGCGCACACATGGTCGCGAAGCGCTCATTGACGATCCGGCCCTTACCCTTCTTGACCTTGTCCACCGCGGTCTTCATGTTGTCGTAGATGCCGCGCCGGGCCACGCCGCCCAGGGCTGCAAAGCTGCGGGTATGGGCATCGAACAACATCTCATGGCCTTGGCTCGGATAGGCCACCAGCCAGAAGGCCCGCGAAGCGCATAGCTTCATGTGCGAGACCTGCATGCGGTAGTAGATCCCGCCCACCACCAGCCCTTCCTCGCTCCAGTCGAACTGGAAGGCTTCGCCGAGCTCGAAGGCCAGCGGCACGAAGGCGTTGGCGCTCGCAGATTGACCTTCGCCCTGGCGCCACGCCCGGATGAAGTCGGTCACCCGCGTGTAGCCACCGTCGTAGCCAGCGCCCCTGATCTCGGCGTACAGCGCCTTGGCCGTGCGACGCTCGCGCTTGGGCCGCCGGGCGTCGGCCTTCAACGCCTGCCTGAGCGCCTCGTGGAACGCAGTGAGCTTGTTCGGCTGCTCCCCGCGCCGGTACTTCGGCGGGCCATCCACCTCGCCGTGCAGCCACTTCGCAACCGTGTTGCGCGACAGCCCCGTCATGCGCGAGATCTCGCGCTCCGATTTGTTCTTCCGGGCATGCAAACGCCGGATCCTGCCAATCATGTCCATGGTGATCACTCCTCGTCCTCTGCTGCACAAAAAAACAGCAGAGTAGGTTGAACACCTGGCTCAATTTTGGGTCGGCACAACCCTCATAAGTGGCTCAGTTTTCGGTCGGCGCCAACAGCCACGACATTGGACGCCGCGCGCTCGCGCCGGTCGGCTGAAGGCAGCACTGGAAAACCGCAACGTCCATGTCGAAGTGCTCAACTACTGCCGCGCCGAACTGCTGGATGAAAACTACTTCCATGCCGTCTTCGAGTCGACCAAAGGCGTCGCCGAGCGCATCCGTTCCATGTCGGGCCTGACCATGGATGGAGCCGAGTTGGTGAACCGGACGTTTTCGACGCAAAACCCGATCCTGGTTCTCGGTTCTCTCGCCACCGAATCTGAGAAGAGCGAGCAAAAAGGCTTCGCCCATCTGCTGGTAGGCCTCTTCGGCGCCGTGCGCAACCCACTCGCCCATGCCCCCAAGACAAACTGGCCGATGTCCGAACAAGATGCCCTGGACATCCTGACACTGGTATCACTCATTCACCGCAAGCTGGATCGCACGCTGAAAGCGAATACCGCGGCGTTGTAGCGGCTCCCCGTGTCTCCAGAGGATGGGGGTACTACTCTTTCGCGGGTGATCGGCCGGCGCCAAGACAGCCATCACGTAAGCCGTCAGTGCAACTGCTCGACAAGCTCTTCCAACTCGACGAGCCCTGCAGCGCGGCATTCCAGATCCTGCGCAATGGCGAGCATGTCGGTGAGCACGCAGGCCACGCGCCATGTCTGATTGAAGCTCTCGCTCATCTCCGCCTCGCTGCAGTACCCAGCGTGAACTGCGGCCCGATCGATGGGCCGAGGCCATCGGCGCAGATCGAGCGCCGGGTGGCTGAAATACGCATCGCCGAAGTCGATGATGCCAGTCAACTGCCCGGTCTGCGGATCGACGAAGACGTGCTCGAGGCCGGGGTTGCTGTGCAAGGCCACCCAGGCGTCTGCGTCCGGCAAGGCGCGCATCGCGAGGCGCGCCAACTGCAACGGGTCGACCGCAAATGGCCAGGGCTGGGCCGCCCGAGCCACGGCTGCGACAGCGTCGTCGAAGAGGCCGCCGAACCGTGTGCGAACGTCGGCCGCCGTGTGGTCGCCGGGGATCAGGCGCGCCTCGAACACGGGTTGCTGAGGGATTGCGTGAATGCGACGCAACATGCGCCCCAGGTCAACCAGCGTACGCCGGCGGAGGTCACCGTCGAGCCTTGCCGAGTGTATCGGCTCGCCGGGCATGCGCGTCATCAAGGTGTACTCGATCCCGGGCTTGGCAACGCCCCCACCGAGGACTCGTGGAACGCATACGCCCTCCAGGCCTGCCAACTGCTCCAAAAGGAAACGCTCCTTGTCCAGGCTCGTTCGCGCGCGCAGCTGTTGTGGTCGCTGAACCTTCAGGATCAGGCCGTTGTCGATGGCATAGGCGCGCGCTTCGCCGCCGCTCTCGTCGACGGCCCTGACGGCCTTCGCGCCCGCCGCATGCAAGCGCACGATCGCGAGCACCGCGTCGGGATCGAGCACCGGGTCGGCCGCGTCGGGTTGTATGTAGAAGTCCTTGCCCATGTCTGTCCTCCAACGTCAACGTTGATGCCAATCCCAGCCTGCCGTCTCCATGGCCAGCAGCGCGGCGAAGCGACCCCGGCACCGAATCAACTCGTCCGGCGCGCCTTGTTCGAGGATGCGACCGTCCTCGATCACGATGATGCGATCGGCCTCCAGCGCCGTTGACAGCCGATGCGCCACGATCAGAACGGCACGGCTCGAGTCGTGCGCGTCGCGGCGAAGAGCGGCGCGGAACGCAGCGTCGCTGGCGTGGTCGATCGCGGCTGTCGCTTCGTCGAGCAGCAGCACGCCAGGCTGGCGCACCAGCGCGCGCGTGAGCGCGAGCAATTGCCGTTGGCCCGCGGACAACGCGGCGCCGGCCTCACCCGCGTCCAGGGGCGTGTCGTAGCCCTGCGGCAGTGCCCGGATGAACGCATGCGCGCCCGTTGCCTTGGCCGCGGCTTCGCAAGCAGTCCGGGTCACGAGGACGTCGCCCATCGTGAGGTTGTCGAGCACGCTGCCGCTGAACAGTTGCAGCGTCTGCGGCACGACGCCCAGGCGCTGACGGCGTTCCTCGTCCGTCATGGCGCGTGGATCCGCGCCCGCCACGTGAATTTCGCCGGACCAGGGCGCATACAGGCCACCGGCGAGGTGCATCAGGCTGCTCTTGCCGGCACCGGTGCGCCCGACCAGCGCGACGTGCTCGCCTGCGCGAACGCTCAAGGAGACGCCTTTCAGCACGAGGCGATCGGCGACGTAGCCGAAGATCACATCCTTCAACTGGATCAACGGCTCCGGTTCGCTCCTTGCCTGTTGCACGGAATGGGCGACCGGTGTTTCCTCGACCGGCAGCGCCAAGACCTGGAACACGCGCTCCGCCCCGGACAGCGCGCTCTGCACGGTCTGCCATTCCTCGCCCAGCGTCGTTATCGGCGCGAAGAAGCGGCGAAACAGCAGCACGAAGGCCGTGAGCGTGCCGATAGAAACACCCCAGCCCGCCAGCGCGCCCTCGGCGCCTGCCCACAGCAGGCCGCAGACGATCAGCGACGCCAGGATGGCCATCAGCGGCGTGTAGATCGTTGAATAGCGTGTGGCCGCGAGATAGGCGTGTTGCGTGGCCTGCAGAGCGCCACGAAAGCGGTGCTCGAAGAACCCCGTTCGTCCGAAAGCACGAATGACCTCCGCGCCACCGAGGGTCTCCACGAGTGCCGTGTTGACGCTTCCCACGGCCTCCCGGCTGGCCCGTTCAGCGGCCAATACCCGCAGCTGGAACCAGCGCGTGAACCACAGCAGGGGCGGCACGGCCAGTCCGCAGAGCAGCGTCAGCGAGGGACTGAGCACGAGCATCGTCACCGTGATCGTGACCAGTCGCACGAGGTCGGCGACAAGGCTCGCGATGCCCGACGAGAACAGGCGGTCGATGGTGTCGATGTCTGCGGTGCAGCGACTGACGGTGTCACCCAACGGGGTCGTGTCGAAGTAGCGCGCAGGCAGCCGTTGCAGATGGCCAAACAGGCGCGCGCGCAGGTCGCGCAACGCCCGTTGGGCTGCGATCGCGGTGCCGTACGCAGACGCGAAGCCCAACGCCTGCTGCCCGGCCACGACCAGCAGGTAGAGCACGCCCAGCAGCATCAGGCCGTCGCCACGGCCCACGGCCAAGTGGGCGTCCACGGCCTGCCGCACGAGGAGCGGCGGCAGCACCTCCAGCGCCGCACCGGCAAGCACGCAGGCTGCGATGGCCACGAGCAGGCGTCTCTGCGGCGCCAGTAGCGAGCCCACCTGGGCGGTCGTGAGTCCTCGGCGTGTTGTCGGTGCCGGCTGTGACTGTGTTGCGGTCATGCGTCCTCCGGCTGTGCCATCGCGACCTGCGCCGCGTAGATCCGTGCATACAGGCCGCCCGCCAGCATCAGCTGTTCATGAGAGCCTCGTTCGACTATGCGTCCTCCATCCAACACGACGACGAGATCCGCCTGCGGGAAGGCCGCCAGCCGGTGCGAGCACAGGACGATGGTGGCCTGTCGCGCGGCCGGCGCCCCGCGGCCGAACTCCGCGCGCAGGCTGGCAATGATCTGAGCCTCCGTCGCGACGTCGACCGCCGAGAACGGATCGTCCAGCACCAGCAGCCGAGGTCCCGCCGCCGCCGCGCGTGCCAGTGCGACGCGCTGCCGCTGACCGCCGGAAATGCGAATGCCGCGCTCGCCGATCTCGGCATCGACGCCGTGCTCGAAGCCCGAAACGTCCTTCGCAAGCGCGGCGATTTCCAGGGCGCTCATCGTGGCGAGGTCGGCCTGCTCACGTCCCATGGTGATGTTCTCGCGCACCGTACCCGAGAACAGGAAGGGCTCCTGCGGCAGGTAACCGATGTCACCGCGATGTCGTGCGGGCGTGTCGCCGTCCAGGGAAACGGTACCGCCGGCGAGCGGGTACAGGCCCAGCAGAGCCTTCGCCAGCGCACTCTTGCCCGAGCCGACCGGCCCGGTCACTGCTACGAACGCGCCTGCCGAAATCTCGAGCGAGACCTGGTTCAGCGCCGTGACGGCGGCGTCGGCGTTGCCGTGAGAGAAGCTCACGTTGTGCAGGGATACGGCGAGCCCGCGTTCAACTCGTGACGCCGGCTCGGTGAGAGTCGAGCGCGGAGTCGTTCCGGCCAGGTAGCCGGCGCGAAACGAAGCGAACCGATGCTCGCCGCGAGCAGGCAGGGCCGCAGCGAGCAAGGGGGCGAGCCGCGCGTAGGCTGCGCCGCCTGCTTGCACCGAGTTCACGAGCTGCGGCACCCGAAATCCGCGCCCGGTGAAGCGCAGAAAAAGGTCCAGATAGGTCACGAACGCCCCCAGCGTCCACGCGCCTGCGATGACTTTTTCGCCGCCTTGCCACAACACCAGCACGATGCCGGCCGCCATCAGCGTGGTGTAGACCGCGGGCAGGCCGGCGCGGGGCCGCGCCACCGCGAGATTGGTGTGCGCCTGTGCATCTGCGAGCCGCTCGATCCGCGTCTGTGCGGCCTGCTTCATCCCCAGTAGCCTCGCGACGCGGATGCCGGACAGTTGCTCCTGCAGTCCCGCGGTCAACGCGCCGTTGGCTTGTCGAGCCGCCGTCGTACGTTGGTGAATAAAGCGTCCGGCGGCCCAGGCCAGCACCATCGCGAAGGGCACGGGAATCAGCGCCTGCAGGGTCAACGACCAGTCCAGCACCAGCATGGCGACGAAGAACGACATCAAGAACAGGAGCGTGTCCCAGGTCTCGACGATCACCTCGCGGATGCCGATGCCCAGCACCTCGACGTCACCGATGACGCGCGCCATGGTGTCGCCAACAGGCGTGGCAGTCAGCTTTGCCATCGGCCAGGCGAGCACCCCGCGCAGCGCATCCGCGCGCAGATTGGCGCGGATGCGCGCGTTGGCCGTCATCAACCACCAGCGCTTGCCCAGTCGAGGCAGTTCTGTGGCGAGGGTTGCCGCGGCGAACAACGCGACGGCCTGCAGCAGCGTCGCGCGCGTCGCCTGGCCATGCGCGAAGTGCGTCGCGGCGTCGATCGCGCGCCCGAGGCACACGGCGGGCAGGACCACGGCCGTGTTCATGACGACGCCTGCCAGGGAGCCGAGGACAAGCTGCCCGGCGGTCTGCCGGTAGTAGGGACGCAGTTTCCAGAGGTAGTGCGCCATGTCAGTCGCCTGCGTGCATGCAATCCTTAGCCATTCGCGCCCCCGTTCACGGCTCTCGTTTGGGCATGGGCCGCACCAGCCCCCGATACACAACGAACTGCGCATCGTCCTTGTACTGCAGCTCCTGTCCGTCGCGCAGGACTTGGTAGCAGATCGGTTCGTCCTTGCTGATTTCCGGCTGCAGCAGGCATAGCTGATTGCCTTTGACGGACCAGCGCGCAGACCGCTGGCGGCCGTTCTCTAACCGTTCGACGCGCCCGTCCGCGAAATACTTGTGCCCCCAATGGTGTTCATCAGTCACGTACTTGCCGCTGATGGCGGCACGGATCTGCGGGCCAGTCAGCGGCACCTCCTTGGCAGTCGCGGCAAGTGCGCAGAACACGGCTCCGGCGGCGGTGAGGCGCGCGAGGTGCCGGGTGGGGCTGCTTGGGAGGCGCTGCGGCACCGAGCTGAAGGTTTTCTTCGTCATTTCGCAGCCTTCTGCGCGTCCAATGCCTTCTTTACCGCCAGGGCCAGATCCACGGCTTTGCCCTTGCCCCAGTAATGCAGAAAGACGTAGCGCGGTTCCTCGTGGGTCATGTGCTGGTGGATTGCCACGATGTTGATGCTCTGGCCACGCATGGTCTTCAGGACCGTCTGCAGTTCGTTTTCATGCATGGCGAAGTCGCCATCAACCACCGCATGCTCATCGTCGCCAGCAAAGGCCGCCCAGGTATTGATGCCCATTTCATTGCCGACGGTGGTTCCATGCATCTTGGCTGTGCGGCCAAGGGTTACTTTCACCATGCCATCCTTGACCTGCGCCTTGCTGCCCAGAATCTCCTCGATGGGTGCAGCAGTCACATGGCTTGGCGATGCGATGTCACCCGCGAAGCTGCTGGCCGGCGTGCCTTGGGCGGCGCGCACCTGCGCGATGCGGTCGTACACCGCCTTCACGCCTGTGGCGAGCTTGCGTGCATCCCCCATGCCGCCGATGTGCATGAAGAAGACCTTGGGTTGGTCGAAGAAGAAGTGGTTGTGCAGCGCAGTCACTTCCAGGCCGTTGTCCAGCGCGGCGCTCATCGCCGGGTTGACTTCATCCTCGAACAGCACCGTATCGCCCATCATCATGGTGGACGAGCCCATTGGCGTGAACGCGGCCCAGGAGGTGAGCCCCATGAACGGTGGCATGGTCCAGCGATCGACATTGATCTTCACGTCGTCGCGTGGCTTGCTGACCTTGAAGACGTTTTCCGCCTGGTTGTAGCTGCCCTTGAGGCCGGTGGCCGTTTCGATGGCAGCGGTGTCGATGGCCTGGGCCATGGCCGGGGCGCCTGTAGTGAGCAGGCCCGCGGCCAGGGCCAGTGTGGAGAGGGTTAGACGCAGCATGGAGTTTCCTTGGTAGTTGGCGGGATGCAGCTCCGGGGGCTGGCCGGAGCGGGTAATCGAGGCAGGTGCCGGTCAATCGAACGGGTATTTCGACGACAGAGGTTCCGGAGTGACCTCGTAGAGGTCTTGGCCGTGGGCGCGCAGCAGATAGGCCTTGCCTTTGCGCAGTACCGTCCAGCATTCGGGCTCTACACCCGTGCTGATGCTTACGCACAATTCCTTGCCCACGATCTTCCAATGCCCCTGGTGCGGCCGCCCCAGTTCAATGGACTTCGTGCGTCCATCGGGAAGGAGGTAAGCGGACCAGTGCGCGCCTTCGGATATGACATTGCCGACGAAGACTGTCTTGATCTGCGCGCCGGTGAGTTCGCTGGGGCCGGGCGCTGCCGATGCCGCCACCAGGCTCAGGGACTGAATGAGTGTGGCGAAGGCAAGACGGGGGATTGCGGACATTTGGTGCATTTTCAGTTGGGCGGATCAGGCTGGCATGACCGGCGGCCAGTTGTGTGTCTCGGCCTGGCATGCGCGGCACCACGCATAGAGGGCGTCGTACATCACCATGCCGTGCTGGAGCATTTCGTGGTCGTCGCTAAAGTTGTGCGACAGCCCGAGCGAGAGCGCATAGAGCCCTGCTGATTGCGGCGTCAGGTCGAGCCGGGAGGTGTCGGCGCCGCGCACGATCTCGGCCAACTGGCGCAGCGCTGGGTCGTCCAGGTGGTACTTCGACAGGAAGGCATCGAAACTGCACAGCTCGCCCACATGGCTTAGTTCGACATTCGGGATGTCGTAGGGGATGGCGCCGGTAGCGTTGGCGGTTTTCAGCACCTCGCTGGCCGGCACATAGAGAAATTCCGCCTGCTGGTCGATGAAGCGCGCAACCAGCCAGGGACAGGCGATGCGGTCGATCTTGGGGCGTTCGCGTGTAATCCACTTCATGGTGCTACTCCTTTGCTTCAAATGTCACGCCAGCAGCGCGACAGGCTTCGATGCCTCCGGCCACGAAGCGTGCGTCGAGGCCATGCGCTCGTAGCGCGAGCGCCACCGACTGGCTGACTTCATGGCCGTGCACGCAATACACAAGGACGGGTTTAGAGGTATCGATTTCACGGCTCCAATTTGCCAACTGCACGGGATCGCGCCGAATGGCCCCGGCGATGCGATCAGGCGCTTGTGCGTAGCCTGCCGTGCGTCGCACGTCGATCAGTTGGAGGTCACCGCCGACTTCCTCTGGTGCGGCCGACCAGGGCAGTGCATCAGCCTCGACGGCGGCAGCGTAGCGCTGCATCACGGCATTCCAGCGGATGTTTTGCATGAAGGCGTCAACATACGCGGCCGCCTTGGCACCGAAATCCATGTGGTAGGCGTGCTCGTACATGTCCAGTGCCAGCAGCGGTGTGGCGCCGGCCAGCAGGTTCGTATGGTCTGCCGCCCAATGGTTGATCAGCCGCGCCTCGCGTGTGGACCATGACAGCAGCGCCCACCCCGAGCCGCCGCCCATGGCCTTGGCCAGTGCGGAGAATTCCGTGCGCCAGCGGTCAACGCTGCCAAAGTCGCGGGCCAAGGCAACTGCCAGGCCGGAGTCCGGCAATGCACCGTCGCCTCCCAGCGTGTCGAAGTACAGCTCGTGGAGCCAAGCGGAATTGGCGGCGATCAGCTCTTCGCGCTTCAGGCCATTGATCATGAAGACCGGAGCGGTCGGCCAATCCAGGTGCGCCAGTTGCTGGCGAATAGCATCCAGGCGCTTGACTGCGCCGGTGTAGTTATTCGCGTGATGGCTGAGGATGAGTTTCTCGGACAGCCCGTTGAGGGCAGCGAGGTTGATGGTAAGGGGGCGTAGTTGTAAATCCATTGGAGTGTTCCTAGAAATGTGGCAAGTCATGGGTTAAGGCGTGGACTCCTCTCGCTTCTATTCAGCTGCGGGTCACCAGCGGGTAGACGACCAGCCCAATCAGTGCCGCGGCAGCGACAACGATCGGCTCCGGCAACTTCTTGAATTTCCAAAGCAAGGCAGCAGTCCCCAGGGCGAGTAGCGCCGTGGGAACGTCCTTGATCGAGCGCACCCCGATAACTACCACGGCTCCGGCCAACGATCCGATGGCGGCTGCCGTCACGCCATCGACGAATGCCACGATTCCCGGTTTCTTTCCATATTTCTTGAAGTACGGGGCTGGCAGGACTGTGAAGAGATAGCACGGCAGGAAGGTTGCCAGCGCCGCAGCAACCGCGCCCCAGAAGTCCGCGACCAGAAAGCCGATGAACCCGGTAGTGACGACGACAGGACCGGGAGTGATCATGGCGACTGCGACAGCGTCAAGGAACTGGTGATCGGTCAACCATCCGTACTCCTTGACCACTCCGCTGTACAGAAACGGGACGATAGCTAGGCCGCTACCAAAAACAAAGCTGCCCGAGTAGAAGAAATACTTGGTGATCTGCCACAGCCTGGTCCAGTCGACGTTGGACAAGCCAAGCAAGGCCAGCAAAGGAATAGCACTGCTGTGCAGCGTGCTGGACGGCTTAATAAATTTCGGCGGCGCGCGCAACAACCACACGAGAATGCCTGCGCCCAGGAACAGCCACAGTTCCTCGGATTGGGTGATGATCGTCACCGCCGCCGCTACTGCAAAGATGGCCCATTGCAGTTTGTCTTTGCCGATGTTCTTGGTAGAGAGCTTCCAGGTGCTGATAGCAATGATCCCAATGACAGCGGAACTCACGCCATAAAACACGGCCTGCATCCAACCCAGGCCGCCGAAATGCGTATAGGCCCAACCCAGTCCGATCACCATCAGAAACGAGGGCAGCACAAAAGCGAGGCCCACCAGGGTGGCCCCTAGGAAGCTGTAGTGAACAAAGCCCAGGTAGATGGCCAACTGCGCGGCTAACGGTCCTGGCGCGAGCTGCGCCAAGGCCAGCCCTTCCTTGTAGTCTGCCTCGGTGAACCATTGGCGCCGTTCCACCAAGTCGCGATCCATGTAGCCGGCCAGGGCTACGGGTCCGCCGAAGCCCAGTGCTCCGAGCCGTAAGAAATAAGCAATCAATTGCCACAGCGTATAGCTGCGAGGCGCCGCACTGCTGATGGCTGCAGCTGAAGTGGTCTCGTTCATGAAGATTCGTTCCTAAAAAAGTGATCTGAGTTAAAGAAGTGATCTGAGGTGGGTCGTCACGTTTTGCGACTACTGGAGAAATGGGCATGGAGCGAATCCAGCACGCCGCCGATGTCGACCAGCAGCGCGTCGTCGTCCGGCCAGCGCTTGCGTGCGCCGGCCAGCACGGCCTCGAAGCCGCTGGCCTCGGGTGTGGTCGCGCCACCCACGTCGAGCGCATGCACCATGGCTCCCAGGCGCGAGAGACCCCGATCGTCCTCCAGGCCGAAGCTCGCCAGCAGTACCTCGAACGTCACCCGCTCGCCCACGTGCGAGAAAGTCGCGCCGTCGAAATCGAAACCCAGCGCATCGGACGGGCAGTCTGCTGCGGTGTTCAGCCACAGGAAGCGCGCGTGAGGGTCGATAAAACGCTGGATCAGCCAGGCACTCGCCACGCGGTCCACCCAGAGATGGCGGCGTGTGGCCCAGACTCGCCCCTGGTACTGCATGCGATCACGCCGAGCAATGCGGCCGGCCATAGGCTGCGGCTCGCCGGGTGACTGCATAGATTCGAGGGCGTTGGCGAAATCGCGCCACTGGGCGTCGGCGCGGATCGACGTCTCGCCGGGAAAGAAGTCGATTTTGCGGATGACCTCATAGGCACGCGCATGCTTGCGCTGTGTACGCTGGAGTTCGGCTGCGCTCAGGGCGGAAAGCGTCTGGCGTGCTTGCGCCAGTTCCTCCAGCCAGGGGGTGTAATCGGCCGTCCGGTCGAACAGCGCCTGAAAGGTGGCCTGCTCAGCCAGGTCAAGGGCTTGTACCTGCAGCAGCCAGGCTTGGCCACCTTCCTGCAGCGCTTCATCGGCCAGCATTTGTAGCTGCGCAGCCTGTTCGGCCTGAGCGGGCAGTAGGTAGGCGCCGTCGCGCAAGGCGGCACAGCCGAGCGCCTTGACGGCGCGCCAAATCCGCATGCGTGCCGTGGCGCTCGCGGAGGGGAGGCTGACGATGAGGGTCAGCCAAGAGTCGGAGGTGAGAGTCATGGCAACAGCTTAAATCCCTTTCACGGTCGTTGCAATGATGTAGCGATCTCTACAAAACAGTAACTACTGGGTTCAGAAGATTTGCACCCCGCCCTGGGGCGTGTCGGCGCGCGGCGCCGTCAGGCTCTCGGGCGTTGCCCCGTGCTTCGTGCCGAATCACGGCCATGCGGCGTCGATCCTTCACGCAACTGCGGCCCTGATCGCAGATCCGGGCCTGCGCGCTGCGCTTGCTAATACCGGCTGTGCCTGGGTGGCGCGGTGTGGCGGCTTGTTGCTTCTCCATCGTGCCACGGCGTTCTCGCCGTGCAAGGGCGGCGCGTGCTCGCACTCTTGCGGCCTGCGGCCGTCGTTGACCCTTGACTGCTTGCGCTGCGCCGTGCCCCGAAAGGGTCGGGCAATTCCGCCCGGCAACCTTTCAGGAGCTCACCATGAACAACGCACTCATCACTGACGAGCAGCGCATCGTGCTGCTGTCGGAATCCAGCCTGCGCTCTGACGACTCGGCGTGATGCCTTCGCGCCCCTAACAGGCTGCTGAAGAACCATCTGATGTGCGGAGCGGTAAGGCCGTTATTCCGTTCCGAGTGATTGCAATGGCCACAGATTGGGCATGAAGGTGCCGATTCAGGGCCTTGAGCGCCGGTTTCAACACGATTCCCGCCCTTTTCATGCCCTTATCCCGCCCTGCAGGCACAACTGTCCCAAGGTGCGCATGCGCACCAGGTTGTAGGCGGTCATGTTCAACATGAACATCTGATCCACCTTGGCCAGGCCCCGCACCATCACCTGCCGGATGTTGCCGATCAGCTTGGCCCAGCCAAAGCCCTGCTCGATCAGCTTCCGCTTGGTCTGCGAGATCGCGTAACCGGCGCTCGTGGCGATGGCATCAGGCACCGCCGAGCGGCGGTTGCTGGTGTTCTGCGCAATGTGCGCAGCAACCCCGATCTCCTGCAAAGCCTCGACGAACTCGGCTGCGTCGTAGCCCTTGTCCGCACCCAGCGTCAGCGCACCGTCGGGGTTGGCCTGGCGTGCATCGCCGATCATCGCCTTGGCCGCTTCACGCTCGGCGTAGCCGTCGGCATGAGTCACCCGCGCATTAGCGATCAGGCCGTGCCGGTTGTCTGCCAGCGTGTGGCCCATGTAGCGCAGTTCGCTCGCCGTCTTGCCCTTGCGGTACAACCGTGCATCTGGATCGGTCGTGGAGGCATGCGTGTCGTTGCCCCGTGACTTGCCCCGGAAGTCCGTCCCGTCGCCATCCTCACCGCCGTCCTTGCGCACGAAGCTCTTGTGACCGGCCCAAGCCTGGATCAGCGTCCCGTCCACGCTGAAGTGCTCGCCCGACAGCCAGCCACGGGCGTCGGCCATCGCCACGATCTCGTTGAACAAGGCCACCACCACGTCATGCTCGATCAGCCGTTCGCGGTTCTTGGTGAACACTGTCGGCACCCACACCGCATCGTCCATCGACAGCCCGATGAACCAGCGAAACAGCAGGTTGTACTGCACCTGCTCCATCAGCTGCCGCTCCGATCGGATGCTGTAGAACACCTGCAGCAGCATCGCCCGCGCCAGCTTCTCCGGCGCGATGCTCGGGCGGCCTCCCTTGTAGCTCGGCTCGTACATCCGCTCGAACAGCCCGTCCAGGCGCCGCAGCGCCTCGTTGACCATCTCCCGCACCGGACGCAACGGATGGCTGGCTGGGATGAACTCCTCCAGCCGCTTGACCGTGAATAACTGCTCGCTGAAGACGTCTACACCGCGCATGGCATTGAATGAAGTGACTATCCCAATAGTCTACGGATAGAGAGGTTCTTCAGCAGCCTGCTAGGTGTGATGTTTCAATAGGTTATTCACTTGGGGTGCCGATAGGCCGCACCGGAGACGGCAGGGCCTCGGTTATGAGACCCTGCCGCGTTGCAACGTTAGCGCGGCTTACGCATCAGCAGATAGGCAGCCGGAATCACGAACAGCGACAGCAACGGTGCGGTCACCATCCCGCCGAGCATCGGAGCTGCTATGCGGCTCATGACTTCAGAGCCCGTGCCGCTGCTCCAAACAATGGGTACCAGGCCCGCCAGGATGACCGCAACGGTCATCGCTTTTGGGCGCACGCGCAGCACCGCCCCTTCCCGGATCGCATCTAGCAGTTCTTCTCGCGTTGGGTTGCGCCCATCGGGGCAACGTTCCGCCAAGGCCTGCTTCAAATAGATGAGCATCACCACGCCGAACTCCGCCGCCACACCTGCCAGCGCAATGAATCCCACGCCGGTGGCGATGGACAGGTTGTAATTCAGCAGGTACAGGAACCAGATGCCCCCCGTGAGCGCGAAGGGCAAGGTCGCCATGATCAAGCCCGCTTCGTCCACACGCGCGAAGGTCAGGTACAACAGAACGAAGATGATCAACAGGGTGGCAGGCACCACAACCTTCAGGCGTGCATTGGCCCGCTCCATGTATTCGAACTGCCCGGAGTAGGTGATGCTCACACCCGGCTCCAGCTTGACCTGCTGCCCGATGGCATCGCGCAGTTCGTTGGCCACCGAGGCTAGATCACGGCCGCGCACATCGACATAGACCCAACCGGAGGGCCGTGCGTTCTCGCTCTTGAGCATGGGCGGTCCATCGGTGATCGCGATGCGTGCCACGGTCCCCAACGTGATCTGCTGACCCATCGGCGTGAAGATGGGTAGTTCTGCCAGCCGTTGTGGTGAATCACGCCATTCTCGCGCGTAGCGCAGATTGATCGGAAAGCGGGCAAGCCCCTCGACCGTTTCCGAGACGTTTTCGCCACCCACCGCGCCGGCGATGACCGCCTGGACATCGGCGATGTTCAGGCCGTAGCGACCGGCGGCTACGCGGTCGATCTGAACATCCACGTAGCGCCCGCCCGTCAAGCGCTCCGCGAGTGACGACGTCACGCCGGGAATGCCCTTGGCGACCTGCTCGACCTCTGCAGCGATGCGATCGATCACGCCCAGGTCGTTGCCGGTCACCTTCACCCCGATCGGGCTCTTGATGCCGGTAGCCAGCATATCGATGCGATTGCGGATAGGGGGAATCCAGATATTGGACAGGCCCGGGATCTTCACGGCACGATCCAGCTCTTCCACGAGCTTCTCGGGCGTCATGCCTGGACGCCATTGTTCCCTGGGCTTGAGCTTAACCGTGGTCTCGAACATCTCCAGGGGCGCCGGATCGGTCGCAGTTTCGGCCCGTCCTGCCTTGCCGAACACCTTGTCCACTTCAGGTACGGTCTTGATCATGCGGTTGCTCAGCTGCAGCAACTCCGTGGCGCGCTGCGCCGAGAGTCCCGGCAGGGCCGAGGGCATGTAGAGCAGGTCCCCTTCGTCCAACCTCGGCAGAAACTCACCGCCGAGCCGCGCCAAGGGCCAGGCCGTGGTCGCCAAGGCCAGCACGGCGATCAGCAGCGTCGCCTTGGGCCGGCGCAGTACCCACTCCAGTGCTGGCCGGTAGGCTGCAATCAGGATGCGGGTGATGGGGTTCTTCTGCTCATCCGGGATACGCCCGCGAATCCAGTAGCCCATGAGTACGGGAATCAGCGTCACTGACAGCCCTGCGGCCGCGGCCATCGCGTAGGTCTTGGTGAACGCCAGCGGGCCGAACAGCCGGCCTTCCTGCGCTTCTAGGGTGAAGACCGGGATGAACGAGAGCGTGATGATGAGCAGCGAGAAGAAGAGCGCAGGACCGACTTCCTCCGCGGCCTGTGTGATCACGTCCCACCGTTCCTTGCCCTGCAGCCGTTGATCTGGGTGCGCGTGCTGCCAAGCCTCCAGCTTCTTGTGGGCGTTCTCGATCATCACCACCGCTGCATCCACCATCGCCCCCACGGCGATGGCAATCCCCCCCAGCGACATGATGTTGGCGTTGATGCCCTGGTAGCGCATGACCAAGAACGCCGTCATCACGCCCAGAGGTAGCGAGATGATGGCCACCAGCGCAGAACGAAGATGCCAAAGGAACAGTGCGCAGACCAGCGCCACCACCAGAAACTCTTCGCCTAGCTTGGTCGTGAGATTGCGAATGGCCCGCTCGATCAGCGCGCTGCGGTCGTAGGTGGTGACGATCTCGACGCCCGGCGGCAGGCTGCCCTGCAGCTCCGCGAGCTTGGCCTTGACGGCAGCGATCGTCTCCTGGGCATTCTTGCCGGAGCGCAGCACCACCACGCCGCCGGCGACCTCGCCTTCTCCGTCGAGTTCGGCAATGCCACGCCGCATCTCCGGGCCTATCTGGAGCGTCGCAACATCCCCCAGCCGCACCGGCACACCGCCGCGTGCCGTCAAGGGGATCTCCCGGAACTCGTCCAGGGTCTTGAGGTAGCCGCTCGCGCGGACCATGTACTCCGCGCCTGACAATTCCAGGACGGAGCCGCCGGTCTCCTGGTTGGCCCCCATCAGGGCATCGCGGACTTGAGCCTGACTGAGGCCATAGGACGCCAACTTGATCGGGTCGAGCACGACCTGGTACTGCTTGACCATGCCCCCCACCGATGCCACCTCGGCCACGTTGGGCAGGCTCTTGAGTTCGAACTTCAGGAACCAGTCCTGCAACGCACGCAGTTGCGCCAGATCGTTCTTGCCCGTGCGATCCACGAGCGCGTACTGGAAGATCCAGCCGACGCCTGTGGCGTCCGGACCCAGGGCCGGCTTCGCCGTGGCGGGCAATCGGCCCTGGACCTGGTTCAGGTATTCCAGTACCCGTGAGCGGGCCCAGTACAGGTCGGTTCCGTCCTCGAACAAGACATAGACGAACGAGTCGCCAAAGAACGAGAAGCCGCGCACGGTCTTGGCCCCTGGCACCGACAGCATGGTGGTGGCCAACGGGTAGGTGACCTGGTTCTCGACGATCTGCGGCGCCTGTCCTGGGTAGTTGGTGCGAATGATGACCTGCACGTCTGACAAGTCCGGCAGCGCATCCACGGGCGTGCTGCGAACGCCCCACACGCCCCATGCCGTGAGCATGGCGGTGGCCAGCAGCACCAGGAAGCGATTGGCCACCGACCATCGAATCAGCTTGGCGATCATGGCTGCACCTTTTCGATGGCGGTGATCACGTAGCCCTCACCTTGCTTGGAGAAGGTGAATCGCACCTGCTGCCGAACCGAAAGACCCGCGGCGAGCTGCGGGCTGCTCAGCTTGAAGCCCATGGTCATGGCCGGCCATTGGAGGGCTGGCACGGCCTCGTGCGCCAGCGTCAGCTCGGTGGGCGACATCTCCTCGATCACGCCGCGCACCACGAAAGCGTTGGTGGCCGCGGCCGTTGGCGACGAGGTGCCGTGCCCGTTGTGCGGCGATGCAGGCGCGGACGCCGCGGCACCTGCAGGCAGCACGCCCCGCAGGCTGGCTTCCGAATCGATCAGGAACTGCGCCGAGGCCACCACCTGCTGTCCCGCCGCGAGCCCGCCGTTGACCACCAGTTGATCGCCTACCTCCGCGCCCACCTGGACCTCCACGGGATGGAACTTGCCGGGTCCATCGACCACATAGGCCAGTGCGCGCTTGCCGGTGCGGATGACCGCTTCGCTGGGAACAAGCAGCGCGGGCTGTTCGTTGCCTTTGAGCGCGATCTGGCCGGACATGCCGGCCTTCAGGCGCTGGCCGGGATTGGCCATTTCAAGCCGCACTCGCACCGTACGGGTGTCGCGGTTGGCTTCGGGCAGGATGCTCACGATGCGCGCCTGGAGCACTTCACCGGGAAACGCCGCCAGCCGGACCTGCGCCGTTTGGCCGACCTGCAATGGTCCGCTTTGTGCTTCGGGGACGGCCGCTTCGATCCACACCGAGGCCAAGCCATTCACCCTGGCCAGGCTTTCCCCGGCGGAAACCGTCATGCCCTGGCGCACCATCAGTTCGGCCACCAAGCCGCCTTGAGGTGTTGTGACCGTGTACAGCCCCTTGGGCTCGCCTGTGCGCTCCACCTGGGCGATCAGGGCTTGCGGCATGCCGAGCAGCAGCAGCCGTTGGCGGGCAGCTGCGGTCAACGGTGCGTCGCCCATCGCGCGAACCGAGAGAAACTCGCGCTGTGCGGCGATCCACTCCGGCAGCAATAGGTCAGCCAGCGGTGCCCCTGCTGCGATCACGTCGCCCGCAGCCCGTGCGTAGACACGCTCGACGAAGCCGGCGGTCCGCGCCTGCACGATGCTGACGTCGCGGTCGTTGAGCAGCACGGTGCCCACGACGTTCACATCTGCGCCGATCTTGCCTTGCAGGACTTCGGCTGTACGCAGCCCTAGGGCTTGCACCGCTTGCGCCGACACGCTGAGGCCCGTGCTGTCTTGCGTGTCTTCATCCGCGTACTTCGGCATCAACGGCATGTCCATGTAGGGCGACTTGCCGGGCTTGTCGAACTTCTGGGTCGGCACCATCGGGTCGTACCAATACAGCACCTTCCGCTCGGTCGGAGCGCTTGCAACGGTGACGTTGGCAGCGGGGGAGCCGCTGAGGTGGCCGGCGCGCCATTGGGCGACGCCCCATCCAACGGCAATACCGGCAGCAACCAGCGTCAAGCCGGCAAGGATGTTTCTCGAAGAGGTATTCATGGCGAGGGTCTCCACTCAGTCCGCGATCAGGCTGTTCAGTCGGGCGACGAGGCTGTCGCGCTGCGCTCCAAGGTCGATCAGACGCATGCGCGTCTCCAGCACCTGGGCGCGTGCACTGAGCACAGCGCTCAGGTCCCCCTTGGCGGATCGGTAGTTGCTCAATGCAAGTGCCGCTCGGTTCCGTACCAGTTGCAAGCCGGCGGTCTGCAGGCGGTCGATCTGGCTGTTCAACGCTTGGAGTTCGGCGGCGCTGTCGTCCAGCTCCTGCAAATGCCGCCGCGCCACGTCTTCGCGTTCGGCGTCCAGACGTTCCAACTCGTGCCGTTTTGCCTCGATCATGGGCACTTGGCGTCGATCCTTCTGCCAAGGCAGATCGAATGTCACCTGAAATGACACCATGTCGCCCCATCGGCGATCACGCCGGCTATAGGCTATCTCCCAGGCCCAATCGCCGCGGGTCTCTGATTGGGCTTCGCGGGACTCGGCCCGGGCCATGCTTTGCATCGCCGGATAGAGTTCAAGCTCCGCGTGATTCGCCAGTTCTGTGCGCAGTTGCGCGACGGGGCGAGTGAGCGGGCCTGGATCGCCTTGCAGTGCTTCGTCGGCCCTGGAGCCCACCCAGCGCCGCAACGCGGCCCTGGCCTTGGCCCGGTCCCGCTGTAGATCGTCACGGCGGTCCGTGAGTGTCAGCGCCTCCTGTTGCGCGACCAACAGATCGCCAGCCTGGGCGGTGCCGCCGGCGACGCGAGCGGGGAGACTGTCTTGCAGGCGCTGGTTCTCCGCGAGCAGTTCCGTCAGCAGTATCTCCCGTTGCTCCACCGCCTGCGCGGCGATCCACGCCAGGCTGAGTTCCTGGCGGATCTGCAATCGCTGCAAAACCAGCGCCGCGCGTTCTCGATCCACACGCGCCTGCGCGCTGGCGACCTGGGCGTCGCGCTTGGCCCAGTTGGGCACTTCCTGCATGAGCGCCAAGCGCTGCATCGTCATGGATTCGCGCGTCATGCTCCAGCGATCCATGCCGCTGATGGGGTAGTTTTCGATGCCGAGCGAGAGCTTGGGGTCGGGCAGCGAGCCTGCTGCCTTCTGCACGGATTCGGCGACGTTAACCTGCAACTGCTGCGCGCTTATGCGTGGGCTCTGCTGCTCCGCGATAAGGCGTGCCTCAGCAAAATCGAGGGCGTAGGCTACAGGCGAGACAAGCGCACTGCCCGCCAACGCGATGCTGATAGCTTTCAGACGATGCACTCGCATCGAGGCCGGCGTTGTGCCTCGGCCGTACGCCGACGGGCGCCCCTCGGGGGCGCCAAAAAAGGGAGTAAACATGGTTGTCCTCGGAATTGGTATTCACGAAATCACGTGGTCTGCCGCATCGGTGCGCGGCGAGCACGGACACATAAATCAATTCCGCAGGACTTGGAACGTGAGGTAGATCGGCGGAAAGCCCGCGCGGGGATTGGGAGGAATGTAGGTAACGTGCCGCCTGAGGGCTACCCGGTCGAGAACCAACCCGGGCAGCGAGTTGGCGAGCCACATCACGTGCGCCGCGAGAAACTGAATGTCCAGCCCCTGCCATGAAAGCGCCGACTCCCGATCGCCACTGCAATGAGCGTGGCACAACTGTGGCGCTTCGCTGTCCATGGAATCAGGCATGCCGGTGCAATCCGACATTGGCAACTTGTCAGCCTGCTGCATCGAGATCGTGGCACGCATTTGCGTGGTTTCCACAGATGCCCTCGGGTCTGGCTTGGGACAGACGTACATCGCCATCGCAACCTGCGAGAAAAGCAAGGTTACGACTAGGCCGCTGGTAATCCAGCGGCTCCATCTTGCGAGAAGGCGCCTTAAGCCGATCATGCGGACATACTATTGGAAGTTGTAGGGAGTTGAATTGATCAAGGTCAGTTTCCAGGATGAATTGATGCGTCTGGACGGCGCCTTGGCCCGAACCGGCACCCGCTGCAAATCCACCGGCAAGGGCGGGCACCGCACGTGGTTGTCATGCTTTACGCGCCTCGGCAACTCGCAAGGCTCTAAGCTCAAATCGATCAGCTACAAGATTCGTCTGTCCCGAGAGTCGCTGCAGGTGCGTAATGACCTCGTAGGGGCCATCGGCTATTGGGCGCGTGCAGATTCCGCACTGGCTAGCGGTTTCGATGCGTGATCGCGAGGAAATCCCTACGCCATATCCAGCTGCGACCCAGAGCAATAACATCTCAAAAGAACTGACATGCTGGACATTCGGCCTTTCCGTTGATGACATGGAGGACAGGTACTGGTCCAGCGAAGGAGAATATTCGGCCTTCCATCGAAACACGGAGTGCTCCTTAAGTTCGTCTATTCTGATTGACTGCTGCCGGAGCAGTGGGTATCGCAGCGGCGTGGCAAGAGCTGTCGCCTCGAACCAAATAGAAAGACTCTTCAGCGAAGAATCGCTCACCTGCTTCAGAGAAAGGCCGACGTCGAAGCGCCGTTTGTAGAGGCCCGTAATGAGATCGCTCGCCGTAACCTCATTAAATTCCATAGAAACTTCGGGCTCCTCCGCGCGCTGCAGGGCAAGCAATGCAGCTAGGTACGAAGAGGCCACACCAGGCGCTATGGCGAGCCTGAGCTGTGGGCGTGGGCTGGTGGCGTCGTGCATGAGAGGCCCCAAGAAGCGATAAGACAAGGATGGAAAGTCTTCATGATAGCTAGTTTGAGTTAAACTTAACGTGGTTAAATTGTTTGGACTGTTCGACGCTTCCAAGGATGGAGAAGCGAACTGTCCGACGAGGCCGTCCCCCAGGAACTACCACTTTCGACGCCGAGCCAGCGTTGGCATTCGGAGCGGCCGTTCGTGTCGCCCGCCTGACGCAAGGTGTTGCTCAGGAAGAACTGGCTGCGAAAGCAGGGATCGAGCGATCGCACATGGGCAAAATAGAGCGTGGGGAGCACATGCCCACTCTCGCTCTGATCTTAAGAATCGCCGCCGGACTCAAGCTCAGTGCTGCGGAACTCGTCAGCGCAGCCGAACGCAATCTTCGTGCCGCGGCGCACGATTCAGATAGGCATTGACGCTTTAGTCATCCGGAGGTCCTCGCAGACGTTCGATGAAGCGATCCAGCGAAACCGATGAGTTGCTGCTTTCTGGCCGAAGCAGATAGGTTGTGATTACCGCCGTGTCCTGCGCCAGAGGGCGAATCACCACGTCCGGCCTCTGGCTGATGGGAATCTTGGTCGCCGTCATGAAACCAATCCCATAGCCTGCGCCGACGAGCGTTAGCATCATGTCCAGCGACGACACTTCTTCGACAACGTTGAGTCTGTGTTCCAGAACCTGTAGCAGCCGATTTAGTTCTCGGCAGTAGCCTTCGCAGGCCAGTTTGTCGCACAGAACCAGTGGGTGACCCTGAAGTTCGTTCAGCGGAACTTGCTTGTGCGCAAGAAGCGAGTGCCGCGCTGGCACGGCGATCACAATCGGGTCTCGCCAGATCGGTTCAGCCACGATGCCTTCGCCAACATCCGCCGCGTGTGCAAATCCGATCGTGAAGTCGCCAGACCGTAGGCCCCGTATCTGCTCGGTCAGCGGTACCTCGGAGAGACGTATCTCGACCTCGGGCTCTTCCGCGCGGCAACGAGCTAGGAACGCCGATAGTCGTGGGTCCATCGCACCATCGGAAATTGCAATGCGCAGGCTGCCCCTCAGGCCCGCGGCAATGGCTCTGGCATTCTCACGCGCTTGCTCCAGGACAGTGAAGAGTCGGCGGGTGTCCTGCAAGAATGCCGCCCCCGCCACGGTCAGCCGTGTGCCCCTGCGGTCGCGGTCAAACAGCGTGACCCCAAGCTCATCTTCCAATTCCTTGATCGCGCGAGACAAGGGGGGTTGCTCTATATGCAGCCTCTCGGCCGCCCGCGTGAAATGCAACTCCTCTGCTAAGACGACAAAGCATCGTAGATGACGCAACTCCATAAATCGGGCTCCTCGCAAGTTCTCATTCGCGCCAGATGTCCCGTGGACGAATCACGGTGGACGGGGAGGCTGGATCCATTTCAGGGAAGTTGATGCGCTTGACATCGCAAAAACTGGCATCTTGAGCGCTCGTGGTTGCTCGTGCCGCGTCCCAAGCGCGCGCGCGCCCGATCGGGGCGCGCGTCTCTGTCACACTGTGCAGAAGCTTTGAAAAGCACCGCACACCCGCGGCGTCATCCGCCGTGCTCTTCTTGTAGCAGCGACCCGAGGCGAGCGACTTCATTGCTGGTGATCGCGATGTTGCGCCCATCCTTCGTCGACACCGAAGCTCCGACATTGAGATAGACGGCGCGCCCGAAGCGGCTTTCCTGTGCCATCTTTCCGTCCTTGAAGATGTACAGCGTTCCCCCGTCAGCCAAGGGAACCATTTCCTTGGCTGCTTGGGCTGCTGCATGACCGGCGAAGGCTGGCACGGAGAGAGCGCTCAACAGGGCGGCAATGACAATTTGCGATTTCATGATCGACTCCTTTGTAAAAACGACGACAACTTGCGCCGCGTCGTTAAATGTAAAAGCAGGCGGTCTACAGAGCGCTTACCCGTGCATTACATTCAATTCATGTGCTGTCATCTGCCGCCCATGAAGGACTAGGTTCCAGTGGGAGACAAGATGCCAAGCCATGCAACGCTCGCCAGAACCAAAACGGCCAAGGTCGCCTCCGTGAACAGACTCTGCCTAAGCTTGATGACGGCCTGTGCGCGATTGCCTGCCTTCAAAGCTGCCTCCAGGCTCGGGCTCAACCGATACCGATTGGCAGCAGCCAACGCCAGCATGCCTGCGAAAAGCAAGAGCTTTACCATCAGCAGCCGGCCATACAGCGTCGAGATGAGCGGATCAAACGATGGTCCGGCGATCAACAGGTAATTGAGAATTCCACTCACGACGAGTGCAGCCACGATCGCTGTACCTATGCGAGCAAAGCCATTCGACGTCCGACTGAGGACCGCTACCGGGTCTTGCGCGACATCCCGCTTGTGGGATGCCAGCATCAAGAACGCCACCAATGCGCCCACCCAAGCGCCCGCTGCCCAGAGGTGCGTGATATCCGACGCAAGATGGATGTAGCCGCGAACGCCGTCGTCCATCGCGCCGTGGCCTGCCCACGCAAGGGTCGCCAGCGCCACGCCGGTGGAGAGCGCCATCACTGCAAATCGCAAGGTAGCGTTCAATTTCAACATTGCGACGAGCACACACACCAACAGCGCGAGGATGCGAATGCACCAGGCGATGCCCATGTGCGTGCCCGTAATGAGCATGACGAAGACGTGCGTTGACAGCTCCGCGTAGCTCTGGGCACCGGACATGGCCTTGGCCATGACCGTCATGCCCCACATCGACAGGGCAATGCCGATGGCAGCGGATGCGCCAATGAGGACGCGATAGCGGCGCGAGATCGTCGAGGATCGCTCGTCGTTGCCCAAAGCATAGAGACCGAACATGGCGACGCCAAACGCCGCCGCCAGGTCCAGATACAGCGCCAGGCGCAGGACGATGGTCAACCAATCCCCGGCCATGGGCTTACTTCACCTTGAAGGTGACGTTACCCGAGATCGGATGCGTGTCCGAGGAGACGGCGCGCCATTCGACGCGATAGTCACCGGGCTGGAGCGCCTGTGCCGGCGTGATGACCATGGTCTTGCCGTCGCCGGCAGCCGCGACGCTGGCGTTGATCTTCGTCGGGCCATGGCTCGCCATTCCCGGCATGCCAGTCATGACAAGGCTCGCGGCGGAGAACTGCGGCACCAGCGTCTCGGAGAACTTCAGCTCGATGGTGGCTGGCGCGGAAACCTGCGACTTGTCGGCCGGCGTTGAAGACACCAGCGAAGGATGCGCGAATGCGGCGGTGGCGAACAGACCAGCAGCGATCGGCGCGACGAGCTTGGCGATGAAATGTGAACGGGTCATAGAAGTTTTTACCTGGATGTGTGAGGTGTGGTTTAAGAACGAAATGCCGAGATAAGGCTTGCACCTTCGCAACGGCGTGGAACGAAAGAAACGGTTCGCTGGGCGATAGCAGGCTCCTGTAGGTTCAGAAAGAAAATCCGGTCACAGTCGGCTCGCTCTCAGGCGCAAGGCGTTGCCAACGACGGACGCCGAACTCAGGCTCATCGCCAATGCTGCGATCAGCGGCGACAGCAGCCAGCCCGTGAGGGGATAGAGAACCCCGGCGGCGATGGGGATGCCCAGCGCGTTGTAGAGGAAGGCGAACATGAGGTTCTGCTTCATGTTGCGCACGGTACTCACCGAGAGCGTGCGAGCGACAGCGATGCCACGCAGGTCGCCCTTGACAAGCGTGACCTGGGCGCTGTTCATCGCCACGTCGGTTCCCGTTCCCATGGCGATGCCCACGTCTGCCTTCGCCAAGGCCGGCGCGTCGTTGATGCCGTCACCGGCCATGGCGACGATGCGTCCTTCTTTCTGCAGCCGCTCGATCAACATGAGCTTGTCCGCCGGCTTGACCTCACCATGCACCTCGTCGATGCCCAGGCGTGCACCGACGGCTTTGGCGGTGGTCTGCCCGTCCCCGGTGGCCATGATGACCCGCAGGCCCGCAGCCTTCAACGCGGCCAGGGCCTCGGGGGTGCTGCCCTTGACCGGATCGGATACGGCGAGCAAGCCCGCGAGCTGCCCGTCCACCGCCAGGTACATGACGCTGGCCCCTTCGCCGCGCAGAGCTTCGGCCTGGGGTACGAGCGGTTCCACCGATACGCCAGACTGTTCCATCAGCACTGTGTTGCCCAACGCCAGTTGCCGGTGCTCAACCTTTCCGCGCACGCCGATGCCGGTTCCCGATTCAAAGCTCTGAGGCTTCACGAGTTGGAGGCCCTGGGCACGCGCGGCCTGCACGATGGCGTCGGCCAGGGGGTGTTCACTGCCCTGGTCCAGGCTGGCCGCAAGACGCAGCACCTCATCGTTCGTAAAGCCGGGCGCTGCGACGACCTGATCGAAAGCAGGTCGGCCTTCGGTCAGGGTTCCTGTCTTGTCGATGACGAGGGTATCGACCTTGCGAAGATTCTCGATCGCCGCGGCATCGCGGAACAGCACGCCCTGCGTGGCGCCACGGCCCGTTGCGACCATGATCGACATCGGCGTGGCCAGACCCAGCGCGCACGGGCAGGCGATGATCAGGACGGCCACCGCATTGATCAGTCCATAGACCCAGGTGGGCTGTGGCCCGAAGAATCCCCATACAAAGAGCGTCGTGACCGCAATGGCGACGACGGCCATCACGAAGTAGCCGGCAACGACATCGGCCATGCGTTGCATCGGTGCCTTGGAACGCTGCGCCTGGGCGACCATCTGGACGATCTGCGACAGAACGGTGTCCGAGCCGATCCGCTCCGAACGCATGACCAGCGCGCCGCTGGTGTTGAGTGTGGCCCCGATGACCTTGTCGCCCACGCGCTTGCTGACGGGCAGCGGTTCGCCGGTCAGCATGGATTCGTCAATCGAGCTGCTGCCCTCGTGCACGATGCCATCCACCGGCACCTTCTCGCCGGGTCGGATGCGCAGCAGGTCGCCGACGTGCACATGGCTGAGCGGCACGTCTTCCTCGCTGCCGTCCGCATTGATGCGCCGCGCGGTCTTGGGCGCCAGCCCCAGCAGCGACTTGATGGCCGCCGAAGTCTGGGAGCGGGCCTTGAGTTCCAGCACCTGGCCGAGCAGTGTCAGCGAGATGATGACGGCGGCGGCCTCGAAATACACGCCGACCCGTCCCATGGACATGAAGGAAGCTGGAAACACTTCCGGCGCAACGGTTGCCACAACGCTGTAGATGAATGCCGCACCTGTTCCCAGGCCGATCAGTGTCCACATGTTCGGGCTGCGGTTGACCACGGACAGCCAGCCGCGGGAGAAGAAGGGCCAGCCGGCCCACAGCACGATCGGCAACGACAGCACCAACTCGACCCAGCTCTGTGTAGCCATGTCCATCAGGTGCAGCCGCTCGCCCAGCATCGCCAGCGCCAGGACCACGAGCGTCAGCGGCAAGGTCCACCAGAAGCGACGCGAGAAGTCACGCAACTCCGGGTTGTCGTCATCGAGGTCGGGCAGCAGAGGCTCCAGCGTCATCCCGCACTTGGGGCAGGTTCCCGGATGATCCTGGCGGATCTCCGGGTGCATCGGGCAGGTGTAGATGGTTCCGGGCGCGGTTGGCGATGCCGCCGGGGCCGGTGAAACTGCGGTGCTGGCATGGTGATGCGGTGCATGGCCGCTGCGTGTGCCTATGCCCGCGTCACCGCTGGCATATCGCGCCGGATCGGCGTCGAATTTGGCCTTGCATCCGGTGCTGCAAAACAAGTACGTGTTCCCCAAGTGCGTGGAGCGGTGCTGCGACGCCGCCGTGACCGCCATGCCACACACCGGATCTCGCGTCGCGGCATCGGGCTGCGTGTGGCTTGAGGACCCGCCCGCATCGTCACTTCCAGCATGGCTGGCGTGATGGTGGTGCGTATGCGGGCCGGACGTTGTGGCACCCGCGGCCATGCCTGCGTGCTCCTGTCCTGAAGACTTACTGGGTGAATTCATAGTGACAAGTGGCCTCCGCCGTTAACCGTTGGTGTCTGGTGATCGCAGCAGGCCGCAGGCGCGCAAGGAGACAAGCGCGGCGTCGCGTGCTCGCACGGTGCGAGTGCCTCGACTCATTGCTTCTGCTCCTTGGAGGCTGCGGCACCTTCCTCACCCTGACGCGCGGCATGATCGTGTCCGCCGTGGCCGTGACCACGGTGCATGAACAGGTGCATCAGCGGACAAGCCGCCAGCAGCAGGAAGGGGAGATAGCCGGCAACATGCGCCGTGTGCTCCTTGAGCAGGAAATACGCGGCGACAGCGGCGATGATGAGGAACGCCACGCCGTAGCGCGATCGCCAGAACCGGGGACGATCGCTGGGGGTCTGTGTGTGCTGATGCTGCATGGCATATCTCCACGAAGAAGGGTTGATGGATGGTCAGCGATGCGACTGATAGACCGTGCTGCTACCGCTTTTCCCGATCAGCAGCACGTCGTAGGCGTCCTTGCGTCCACCATAGGCCGGACCATCCATGCCGGGCGAACCGACCGGCATGCCCGGCGCCGCGAGGCCGATGGCCTGGGGGGCTTCGCGCAGCAAGCGTTGAATGTCCGAGGCAGGCACATGACCCTCGATGGCATAGCCGCCGATCTGCGCCGTGTGGCAAGAACCGTACTTCTGTGGGATGCCCAGCCGCGTGCGCGCTGCGGTGTTCCCGGTGTCGAGAACCTGCACATCGAAGCCTGCGCCTTGCAGGTGTGAGACCCAGTCCTTGCAGCATCCGCAGCTCGGGTCCTTCCAGACCTTGGCAATCGGTCGGCTCTGCGCCAGGCTCGGTCCTGCGAGTGCCATCACCAACAAGCCAGCGATCAATGCCTGGCGTCTCGGCACTTTGCCCTGGCTTCTGTCGTAGTGCATGTTCATAGATTGCCTCTCATCAGATGATCAAACCCGCTAGGTTCTAGAACCAGAATCGCACGCCAGCCACCCAGCGCGTCTGCTGGGCACGGCCGCCTTCGGCACGCACATAGTCCGCGGTGCGTCCGAAGCTGCCCGCCCGTTCCACGCCGATATAGGGGGCGAACTGGCGACTGAATTCATAGCGCAGGCGCAAGCCAGCAGACGCTTCGGCCAGGCCCTTGCCGATACCGCGTTCCGGGTCGTCCTTGCCATAGAACTGCAACTCGGCGCGAGGCTCCAGAATCAGTCGCTGGGTCAGCAGCAGCTCGTAGCTGCCTTCGACACGCAGCGCCGTACGTCCACCACTTCCCACGTAGCCCGTCGCCTCCAGCTCGAACCAGTAGGGGGCGAGGCCCTGGATGCCGAAAGCCAACCATTGACGGCTCGGGCCTTCTCCGTTATCCACCCGAACGCCGAGCTGGGTGTCCCAGTACGGTGCGACGGCGTGCCCCCAGAGAAGCTCGGTACGCGATTCTTCGAGCTTTCCTTTGGCGATATCGCCTTCGGCCTTCACGACGGCCTTGTTGTAGGTCGTCCCATACCACGCCTGGAGGTCGTAGGCCGTGGAATCGTCCCCTTTGCGCGTGAAGCGGCGTTCCAGGGTTTCGCCGCGCAACGAAAAGAACCTGTGTTCGTCGGCCAGCATCAGCCGCGGCACACCGGGTACGGCGTAGTCGCCCGATCCCAATGTCAGGCCATTGGAGTAGCCGTGCGGATCGCGGGCGTCAGGAGGCGCCGACCCGCCCTGCATCTGCATGTTGCCGTGATCCATGGCCGGGGCCGCGGTCGAGCCGCTCGCCGATGTCGCGTGACCCGCGTGCGGGTCGGCGGCAGGAGCCACGGTCTGAGTGGATGGCGCGGCCGTTTGAGCGTCGGCCTGGCCGTGCGCTGCATGGTCGTTCTGTGCTTGTGCCTGGGCGGCGACGCTTACCAGGGCCAGAAGCGTCGTGGCCAGTGCGCGAGTGGGGAGTGCTTTGGACATTCTTGGTCTTCCTTGTGCGCTGGGTTCAAGACACCACGACTTCGCGGAACATGCCGGCATCCATGTGGAACATCAGGTGGCAGTGCCACGCCCAGCGGCCGAGCGCGTCGGCTGTCACCAGGAAGCTGATGCGTTGTGCTGGCTGCACCGGCAGGGTGTGGCGGCGCGCAAGGAAGCGACCGTCGGGGCTTTCCAGCTCGCTCCACATGCCGTGCAGGTGCATGGGATGGGTCATCATGGTGTCGTTGTGCAGAATGACCCGCAGCCGCTCGCCGTGTTTGAAGTGCACCGGCGTGGACTTTCCGAACTCCAGCCCGTCCAGGGACCATGCGTAGCGTTCCATGTTGCCCGTGAGGTGCAGTTCGACCTCCCGGCCGGGGCCTCTCTTGTCCAGCGGCCCCGACGGGGTATGCAGATCCGCGAGGGTCAACACGCGCCGACCGTTGTTGCGCAGTCCGATGCCGGGGTCATCGAGGTTGGTGCGCGCCATGTCAACGCGCATGTCCGTGCTGGCACCATACTCGGTGCGAGCGTGGCGAGCAGTAGTGCTGGGCACGGCCAGTCCCCCCGCCGCCGCGGCGTGTTGGCTGTGATCCATCGCCATGCCACCGTGGTTCATGGCGCCGTGATTCATGCCTGCCATCGCCCCATGATCCATCCCGGACATCGAACCCGAGCCCATCCCGGTCATCCCGGTCATGCCCGTCATGCCCGTCATCCCGGTCATCCCGGTCATCCCGGTCATCTCCATGGCCTGGCCGGACCCGCCATGGTCCATGCCCCCCATCATGCCGCCCATCATGTCGTTCATGGTCAGCCATTCGACCGGATCGAGGGCAGGCACGGGAGCTTGAAGACCTTCACGCACGGCCAGCGTGGCACGCGCGTAGCCTGTCCGGTCCATCGCCTGGGCGAAGATCGTGTAAGCGTCATCCCGTGGCTGGACGATCACGTCGACGGTTTCGCCAGGACCGAATCGGAACTCATCGACGGTCACCGGCTCCACGTCAACACCATCGACGTGCACCACCGTGAGTTTCAGTCCTGGAATGCGTACGTCGTAGAAGGTGTTGCCCGCACCGTTGACCATGCGCAGCCGCACGCGCTCACCCGGTCGGAACAGCGCCGTCCAATTGCCGGCGGGGGTGACGCCGTTGGCCAGATAGGTCAGCGTGGCGGCAGACAGATCTGCGAGATCCGTCGGATTCATCCGCATCTCGTTCCACATCTTGCGCTTGTCGATCGCAGCGGCCGTGCCTTCGCGCGAGGCGTCCCGGAAGAAGTCGAAGACGGTAGGTTGGTTGTAGTTGTAATAGTCGCTTTGGGACTTGAGCTTGGTGAACACCCGCATCGGGTCTTCGTCGGTCCAATCCGAGAACAGCAGCACGTGGTCACGGTCGGCGTGGATGGTCTCGGCGCCAGCGGGGTCGATGATGATCGCCCCGTACATGCCCGTGAGTTCCTGGAAGCCGGAGTGCGAGTGGTACCAGTAGGAGCCGCTCTGCTGAACCTTGAAGCGGTACGTGAAGGTCTCGCCGGGAGCGATGCCATTGAAGCTGATGCCCGGTACGCCATCCATCTGATACGGCAGGATGATCCCGTGCCAGTGAATGGATGTGGCTTCACGCAGCTTGTTGGTTACACGGATTGTGACGGTGTCACCCTCGCGCCAACGCAATGTCGGTGCCGGCAGCGAGCCGTTGATGGTCGTAGCCACGCCTGGCTTGCCCGTGAAGTTCACGGGCGATTCGGCGATCACCAAGTCGAACTCGGTGCCCTTCAGCACAGGGGCGGCACCGCGCGTCGCGGAGCCTTGCTGGGCAAATGCCTTGAACGCCGGCGTGGACAGCCCAGCGAGAACGCCGCCGGCGGCTAACCCTTGGACGAAACGCCGACGAGAAAGGCCCTGTGTGGGCACGATAAAAAAGGGTGAACGAGGCGGCATGGCCTGAAATCCTCCATAGATGACTCGGAAGTCGTTCTAAACGCCACCCCATCCTGAGCGGCACAGTTCGACGCAATGCAGGTCATGCTATGGGTTGGGCACTTTCCATCGAATGACCCCTGAATTACATTCATGTAATGTTCGTGTCATGTTCGTGGAAGCTGGCAACCAGTAAATTGCTGATTGAAGGTGGATGAATGCGTACATCGTGAGCGGCTATTTTTCCGCGCCGTAGCGATTTCATGGGACATGCGATGAAACTGCTGGTCGTTGAAGACGAGAACAAGACGGCGGATTACGTCCGCCAAGGTCTCATGGAGGCGGGATTCGTCGTGGATCTGGCGCGCAACGGATTGGACGGACACCACCTGGCCATGGGCGAGACATACGATCTGGTGGTCTTGGATGTCATGCTGCCGGATGTCGATGGCTGGCGCATCGTGCGTGCCCTTCGAGATGCCGGTAAACAGGTCCCTGTGCTCTTTCTGACGGCGCGTGGCGGTGTAGACGACCGTGTCAAGGGATTGGAACTGGGAGCGGACGACTACCTCGTCAAGCCATTCGCGTTCTCTGAGTTGCTGGCGCGGGTGCGGACGCTGCTGCGACGCGGAAGCGCTCCGAGCCAGCCTGATCGCATCCAGGTTGCCGATTTGGTACTGGACTTGGCGCGCCGGCGCGCAACGCGCGCTGGCCAACGCATCAATCTCACCAGCAAGGAGTTCGCGTTGCTTGAGCTTCTGGCCCGTCGCCAGGGGGAGGTCCTTCCACGTTCTCTGATCGCGTCGCAGGTGTGGGACATGAATTTCGACAGCGACAGCAACGTCATCGATGTAGCCATCCGCCGTCTACGCGCGAAGATAGACGATGCGTTCAATCCGAAGCTCATCCACACCGTGCGTGGAATGGGATACACGCTCGATGCGCCCGATGATGCCCCTGCGCCATAAGCCGCGGCAAAGCCGTCCAGCGTCGCTTGCATTGAGGGTCACGGCCCTCGTTGGTATCGCCACGACCTTGGTGTTTCTTGTGTTCAATTGGGTCATTCTCCGGTCGTTGGAGCACCACTTTGCTCAACAGGATGCCCACGAACTGGAGGCAGTGACAACCGCTTTGGCTCAGCCCGTGCACCAGCTTGCAAGTGACATCGCAAGCGACGAACTGAAGCAACACTTGGCCAACGCAGTCGCAGGACATCATGGGATGACGTACGGCGTCTACGATGGGGCTGGCAATAGCATCTATGCCACGCCCGGTCCTGACCTGTCTAAACTTGCCAGTAGCAAAAAGTTGGTCAACCGCATCACCGCTGACGATTTGATCGTGTGGCAGGAGGATCAGAGGTCATATCGAGGTGTGGTGATACAACTGCCTGCTGACGATTCAGCGGCGCCCGGCTACCGCATCGTCGCCGCCATGGACATCGGCTTTCATCTCGACTTCCTGGCGGAGTTCAAGCGCATGCTCTGGTGGGCAACCGGCTTGGTCATGTGTCTGGCGCTCGGTGTGGCTTGGCTGGCGGTGCAGTGGGGCCACCTGCCGATTCGCAAGGTCAATGAAGAGATTCGGGCGATTCGCTCTTCAAAGCTGGATGTGAGGCTGGATCCTCGGGATGTGCCGATCGAACTGGCGGAACTGGTATTCGCCTTCAACGATATGTTGGCGAGAATCGAGGAAGGCTTCACCCGGCTATCACACTTTTCCGCAGACATCGCGCACGAGTTGCGCACGCCCGTCACCAACCTGGTCACGCAGACTCACGTGGCGCTTGGCCAGCCGCGCAGCAACGAGGAATACAGAGAAATCCTCTATTCAAATTTGGAAGAGTTTGATCGGATGGGACGCATGATTGGTGACATGCTGTTTCTTGCCCAAACGGAAAATGATCCCCGCAACTTGCGTCTGTCTACCATTGATCTGTCCGAATTGGTGCGGAGTCTGTTCGACTATTTCGAGGCGCTGGCAGAAGATAGCGGCATTACGCTTGGTGTTAAAGGGGCGATCGGCAGCATAGCGGCGGATCGGGAAATGCTCACCCGGGCGCTGAACAATCTTCTCTCGAATGCAATTCGACACACGCCTCGCGGCAAGAGCATCACGGTCTTGCTTTCGCAGGATGAGCAGTGGACAACGATCAGTGTGGTCAATCCCGGTGAGAGAATTCCTGAGCGCGATCTACCAAAGCTCTTCAACCGCTTCTACCGAGTTGATCCGGCACGGCAACGAAATACGGCGGGCGCCGGTCTTGGCCTTGCCATCGTGAAATCGATTGCGGAGGCACATGGTGGCTCCGTTGCCGTGACCTCCAGTGAGCTTGTCACCAGGTTTGACTTGGTATTGCCCCATCTGCGGCAGTAGTCCGAGGGCGCTGCGGTCCGTCCAGCCAACTGGCGTATCTCTTTGCCTGATTCTGGGATCTACCCGGCCGGCCACGTTGCTACGCGAGCGGGACATTTTTTCTCCGTGACTGCCACGTGCCCAGTCCTAGCGGCAGGCGCCGACATCATGCGCTTGTGTATCCCATCGCTACGTCCACACCGCACGCGAGGGCCTTTGCTCGGCCGCGATCCGGTCACAGTTCCGGACACCGTTCGTAGATAGCCTCCGATCGGTGCCGAACGTCTGCCTGCTCGGCACATCTGTCGCGCGCTCACTTGGCGGTGTGCGCTGAGCCCCTGAGGTGAGCTGGTCTGCTGGTTCGCTGCGCGGGGTATGTACCCCGTAGCTGGGTACAGAGAGTCTTTTTGATCAAGATCAAGGTACTGCCTTCACCTCAGCTCTATGCTGAGCTTAACAAGCCACATTTGGCACGGGTCGATCATGCTCAGAAACTATCGAGGACTTTTTAGCGGGGCCATGGAAATCTCCGGTGTTCAGCCCCATTCTTCTGGCATACCTGTTTTATGGATGGGCCTGATCAGCGCCCTGCACGGCACTCGAATGCGGGAATCTCGCCAATCGACAAGGGTCAACTTCACGAAGGAGCATCGCCATGAATATTCCGCCCGATCGAAGTAAGAGCACAGGAAACGGCCCGAACTGGTCTCGCATCAACCAGTGGCTGCTGTGGCTCGGCCTCGCCGCCGCCGTTGCCTGGATGTTCTACCGCCACAACGCCCATCTTCTGCAACTGCTTCCCTTCCTCTTCATCCTCGCCTGTCCGTTGATGCACATCTTCGGCCATGGCAGTCACGGCGCACATGGCGGTCATGACCATCAAGATCAGCCGCCTCGGGGCGATGAAGGGGGTTCGCCTGCGCGCCAATCAGACGACCGGAGCCGCCCGAAATCCGTCGACCAGTCCGGGCACCACCACTGAAACCACCGGAGCATCATCATGGAAACCATCGAACTCAAGGTTGCCGGCATGACCTGCGCCTCCTGCGCGAACTCGGTCAGCAAGGCGCTCAAGCGCGTAGCTGGTGTGCAAGACGTGCATGTCGATCTCGCTCGCGGCGCAGCGAGTGTCACCGGCGACCAGACGGCCCAGAAGACGCCTGAGCTGATCGCGGCCTTAGCTGCCGCGGGCTACGAGGCATCCGCTGATTCCTCGCCGGGCATTGCGGCGGGTGCCGGTGCCTCCCATGCGCCGGCCGCTGCCCGTTCAAAGGGGCATGGCGGCTGCTGCTGCCGCTGATCGACGCCATGGACGCACGCACGAACTCCCAGGGTATCGCCGCCGCACCGCTTGGACTCTTTGCTGCCTACTGGGGCGACATGCTGTGGCGGACCGTCGCGTCCGGCGAAGCGCTGAGACAGCGCGCCAACAACATGACCGAACACGAAGCGGCGGGTATGCCGCCGCTGCTCCACTTCGAGTCAGAGCAGGTGGCTGACGGCCACGACTTGCAACCGGCGAGCAACTACCGGCTCCTGCGTGTCACTCGCTGTGGCACCGACGCCTTGGAGAAGCATGTGCGCAAAGGCGCCGCGCCGGTGCTGGTGGTCGATCCACGCGCCGGCCACGGCCCTGGCATTGGCGGCTTCAAACGCGATTCTGAAGTTGGCATGGCACTGCTCGAAGGCCATCCCGTGTACTTCGTAGTGTTCGATCCGGAGCCCGTCGAGGGCCAGACCATGGGCGCAGTCGTCCAGACCCTGGCCACATTCATCGACATGGTGGCCAAGCGCCACCGAGGCAAGGCCCCGATCGTCTACGGCAACTGCCAAGGCGGTTGGGCGATCACGCTGGCGCTGTCGCACTGCGAGCACCGTGCCGCCTTGGCAGTGCTCAATGGCTCGCCGCTGTCGTACTGGGCAGGCGAGAGAGGCATCAACCCCATGCGGCTGCTCGGTGGGTTCACGGGCGGCATCTGGCCGGCGCACTGGGCGTCGGACCTCGGCGCCGGGCGATTCGACGGTGCCTGGCTGGTCCAGAACTTCGAGGCGTTGCGGCCCGAGGGCGTGTTCAAGAAATACGACACGCTCTTCGCGCAGCCGGAGACTGAGCGCGATCGCTTCCTGGAGTTCGAGCGTTGGTGGAATGGCTTCTACCAGCTTGCCCGCGAGGAAATGTTGTCGATCGCAGGCGATCTTTTCGTAGGTAATCACCTGGAGAGCGGCGAGGTCGTGGTCGATGGCCACTGCCGCGCGGATCTCAGCCGCATTGGCGCACCGCTGGTGGTCTTTTGCTCCAACGGCGACAACATCACACCGCCCCACCAGGCGCTCGGCTGGCTCAAAGCGGTATATCCGACGACCGCAGACCTGGTGGCGGCGGGCCAGCGCGTGGTGTACCTGCTGCACCAACATGTTGGCCACCTTGGCATCTTCGTCTCCGCGGGGGTGGCGCGACGCGAGCACCGCGCCATCTTGCATCATGCCGAATCGATCCAGGCACTCAAGCCTGGACTCTACGAGATGGTTCTGGAGGACAGCGCCTCTTCGGAGTCGGCCGCCGCTGCGCAGTTCCAGCCGCGGCGGCTGGAAGACCTGCCTTACGACGCCAACCCGGCGGGGTTCGACAAGGTCGAAGCACTCTCGGAGATCACCGAGCGCTTCTATTCGCAGTGGGTGTCGCCGTGGGTCCGCTTCGCCGTCACCCCCGACTCGGCTCGTGAACTTCGCGCGCTGCACCCCATGCGCGTCAGTCGCAAGGTCTGGTCCGAGCAGGTGACCCCGGCCCTGGCGCTGCTGCCATGGGTGCAACGATGGCTTGAGCAGTGGAGTGCGCAGGATCCCCATCGGGTCGAAAATCCTTGGTATCAGCTTGAGCGAACTGGTGCAGACGCGATTGGGCAGGCCATGGAATCATGGCGCAAGAGCCGGGACCTGTGGGCTGAGCTTGTGTTCGAGCAGGCCTATGCCAACTGAACGACCCTCCACTGTGGCTGCAAAAAGAGACGCTCACGGGTCGCAAGCAGCACGCTCCTTGTCGGAGGCGATGCGCCTGCCACGGCCGATTTCGCTTTTCAGCGTCGTCCAGGCACGGATCAAAGTTGGATTCTCCCGTATCACCACGCCAGCAACGGCGCTACAGCATCGGAAGCATGGGCCTGATCGGCGGCCTCGCGTGCTGCTAGCGCCGAGCGAAACTTGGCAATTCGATCTGATGAACGTTGCCAATGGCGGCGACGTCGGCACTGACCGGCGCTGACGGAGCTCCGACATGCGCGTCCTCGCCATCAATGCCGGCAGTGCGACCCTGAAGTTCGGAGTTTTCGAGTCGGCTCGTACCTTGCCATTGATCGACTCGGCGATTGATCATCCTGCGGTGGATGCTGCGACCTTCGAGGAGATCGAGCGGCACTTGCACAGGGCGGGTGTCACAACGCTCGATGGCATTGGTCACCGCGTCGCACACGGTGGCCCACTGTTGAGCAACGCGGTGCTCGTGGATGAAGAAGTCGAACGCGAGATCGGCAAGGCTTCGGCTCTGGCGCCGCATCACAATCCTGCCGCATTGGCCGGCATACGCCTGACCCGTGAGCGTTGGCCCGGCGTGCGCCACGTCGCGGTCTTCGACACCGCTTTCCATGACGACATGCCCGAATACGCCCATTCCTATGCTGTTCCGCCATCGTGGCGCGCGGCAGGGGTACGGAGATACGGCTTCCATGGCCTGTCCCACCAGGGTGTACTGGCCGCCGTCAGCACCGAGCTGAAACGGCCGCCGTCAGAACTTCGTATCGTGAGCTGCCACATTGGAAGCGGCGCCAGCGTCTGCGCGATCGATCGCGGAAGGTCGGTCGATACATCTATGGGAATGACCGCGCTTGAAGGTCTTGTGATGGGCACGCGCTGTGGAGACCTCGACCCTGGCGTACCCGGCTTCGTCGCACGCGCACTGGGTTTGACGTTGGCGCAGATCGAGGCGGCGCTTTACAGCGACAGTGGACTCAAAGGATTGTCGGGTGAGAGTTCGGACCTGCGGATTGTGGAGAAGCGCGCGGGAGAAGGAGTCGGAGCCGCCCAACTGGCAATGCAGGTTCACGCGTACCGCGTGCGCAAATACATCGGCGCCTACGCCGCCGCGATGGGCGGTTGCGATGCTGTGGCCTTCACTGGCGGAGCTGGAGAAAATTCGGCCGCGTTGCGTCGGCGCATCGTTGATGGCCTGGAGTTCATCGGCCTGGAACTAGACGAAGAGCGCAATCGCGCCTACTCGCCCAACACTGAAGTCGCCCAGTTGCAGTCATCCCGATCCGCCGTCGCCGTGCTGGTGGTTCAAGCACGCGAGCAGTTAGCGATCGCGCGTGAGACGTTCCGAGCGCTGAATGACCAGGCAAGTGGTTTGGTATAGGCAATGAACTGGGACAAGACCACGATAAGTCTTCCTCCGGGCCGGGAGCCACGCCCGTTGATGCTCGCGCCGATGATGGTCCAGTTGCCCATCCAACCGCACGTTGAAGGAAGAAACGGAGCGGTTCAGACACCGGGCCCTTGACCCATGTGCAGCACCTGGGTTCAAACTCGCTCGAAAGTGAAGGGATTCAAGACAACCTTGCTGGAGGATGGTGATGCAACTCATTGAATGCGCCAAGGCGGCAGGCGTCACACCGGACACGTTGCGTCACTACCTTCGGGTGGGGCTTGTGGTGCCCGATGGCCGGGGCACGAACGGCTACCGCGCATTCTCGGATCGAAGCGTCACCCGGGTTCGTTTCATACGCAATGCATTGGCCCTCGGCTTCACGCTCAAGGACGCTGCAGAGTTTGTCGAGATGAGCCAGCGCGGTGCATCGCCTTGTCCGCGCGCGCGGGCGCTGCTGAGCGAACGGCTTGACGAGCAGGCCCGGCGGCTGAAGGAGGCGACAGATTTGCATCGCCGCATGCAGCAGGCAGAGCGCGACTGGAAGCGGCTGCCGGACGGCGTCCCGGATGGCCATTCCGTCTGCGGTTTGATCGAAGGAGCGGATGCGGACGTTCAGCGCAATTCGGTGCGCGCGAAGTCCCGTCGTGTACGCGCATGAATCGCTCTGATCATCGTCGACATTCCCCGGCATCACGACGCTCTACGTACATGCGGTGCAGCGGTTGTGGTCGTGCCGATCACGCCAGCGCCAAGTATGAGTCGTCTATCCACTTCGCAGCATCCGCTGCACACGAGCGAGCGAGGCGCCCCCAATGAGCCACCTCACGACACGGGATCGAACCGTATCGCCCGACGGATATGCCGCCGCGCTACGGATCTTGCGCCGGCTGCTGGCCGGCATCGAGCGCCCGCCGGCGTTGCGTCTGGGCGATATGCTCTTGCACGAGCTCGAATCGCACCCGGAATACACCCTGATCATCCGTGACCCGGGTCTGCTGCGTCGCTTGGTCCTGCGCCCGGATCCGCTGCTGCTGGCGGAAGCCTATTTCCGCGGCACCATCGACATTGAGGGAGACCTGTACACCGCGCTCGGGCTCAAGGCGCATTTCGAGAGGTTTTCGCTCTCTTGGCGCGACAAACTGGCCCTGTTGCGCGACGCACTGCTGCTGCGCGTGTCCGACCAGGACGGGTTGAAGCCCTCGCGGAGTCTGGCCTCGCGCGTCGCACGTCGCTTCTCCCATCGCCATTCGCGTCAAACCGATCAGGCCGCAATCTCCTTTCACTACGATGTGTCCAACGCGTTCTATGGACTCTGGCTCGATGCCGAGAGGGTCTACTCATGTGGCTATTTCAAGGCGACGGATGACACGCTGGACCAGGCTCAGCGCAACAAGCTGGAGCACATCTGCCGCAAGCTGCGCCTGCAGCGAGGCGAACGCCTGCTCGACATCGGCTGCGGCTGGGGCGCGCTCGTGTGCTGGGCGGCAAGAGAACATGGCGTCCGTGCGCACGGCATCACGCTCAGCCAACAGCAACTCGAATACGCGCGCGAGCGCATCCGCTCGGAGGGCCTGCAGGATCTCGTCACCGTTGAACTGCGCGACTACCGTGACCTCGAAGGCACGGCCGTTTTCGACAAGGTGTCAAGCATTGGCATGTTCGAGCACGTGGGACTCGCGAACCTACCGGCCTACTACGCGGTGGTCCAGCGGGTTTTGCGGCCAGGAGGACTCTTCCTCAACCACGGGATCACCCATGACGAGGAGGGCTGGAGCCGAACCGTCGCGACTGAGTTCATCAACCGCTACGTCTTCCCCGACGGCGAATTGGACTGCGTCAGCAATATCCAGCTAGGGATGGAGCGCTCCGGCTTCGAGATCCATGACGTCGAAGGTCTTCGACCCCACTACGCGCTGACCTTGCGTCATTGGGTCCAGCGACTCGAAGCGCGCCGGGAGGAGGCCTTGCGGGAGGTCGATGAGGTGACCTTCCGCATCTGGCGCTTGTACATGGCGGCGTGTGCACTGGAATTCGAGGCCGGGGGGACTGGGATCTACCAGATCGTCGCGTCCAAACGCGACGGCGGAAGCTGGCCCGTGCCCTTGACCCGCTCTGATCTTTATGGATAACACAGCCATGAACGCTAGATGGCCGTGCCGCTGGCGCGCGAAAGACGATCACAGACGCCAGCCTTCCCAATCTCGCCGTCGCGCTTACCTGCGTGCCGGCTCTCAAGGACTTTCCACATGAACCACGAGCTTCCCTGGGTCGCCGAGCGCGTCCGCGTGTTCCGCGAGTCTGATCCCGAGTTCGCCCGCTGGGCGCGCGGCCACGGCCCCATCACCCACAACGATCTCACGCAACTGCGAGTCCACGATCTCGCACAGGTGCTGGTTGCCGAAGGCAAGGCGAGCGACACAACCGCGGTGTATCGCACGCTCTGGTCGGCGGACCGCCTGGCCGTGGCAGGCATGTGGTTGACGGTTCACATGACCTATGCCGACCGGGTCTATCCCGATGGCCGGGAGATGAGAGCCGAGGATTTCAAGGAGACGCCGGAGGGGCATACCGGTGGGGCGCTGAACATCGTGCCGGCCTATGTCGGCTACCTGGCCGCGAACGCGCTCAGTGGGTTGACGCGTGGCTGGTTGATGGGCCAGGGCCATTGCGTCGCGGGCATCGATGCCTGCAACCTTCTGGTGGGCAACATGACGCCGCGCCACGCCGAGAGATACGACCGCAGCGAAAGCGGCCTCACGCGCTTTGCCCGGGATTTCTATAGCTACGCGATCGACGCACAGGGGCGTCCCGCCTCGCCGCTGGGCAGCCACGTCGGCCCGAATACGGCAGGCGGTCTGTCCGAGGGCGGCTATCTCGGCTTTGCCGAACTGCAGTACGTGCACATGCCCTTGCCCGGCGAGCGGCTGGTGGTGTTCCTCAGCGACGGCGCTTTCGAGGAGCAGCGTGGCAGTGACTGGGCGCCGCGCTGGTGGCGGGCAGAAGACAGCGGCTTCGTGGCACCGTTCATGATCCTCAACGGTCGCCGCATCGAACAGCGCAGCACCATGCAGCAGCAGGGGGGCCGAGAATGGTTCCACCAGCATCTGCGGCTGAACGGCTTCGACCCGATGGAGATCGACGGCACCGACCCCGCCGCGTTCGCCTGGGCCGTTCACGCGATGGAGGAGCGGTTGTCGGCCTGCGCGGCTGGAGTTTCGCAGGGCACCGTTCAGTACCCGGTACCCCTCCACTACACCATCGCCGAAGCGCCCAAGGGATTCGGCTTCCCCGGTGCTGGAACCAATGCCGCGCACAACCTGCCGCTGGAGGGGAACCCCCGGGTCGACCAGATAGCGCTTCAGCAGTTCAACGAGGGTGCTCGCGCTCTCTTCGTGCCGTCGCACGAACTCGACGAAGCGGTCGCACTACTGCGCCGGCACGAAGTGCAGCATCGTCCCCTGGAGCGGGACCATGCCCTGGCGCACCGCCAGGTGGCGGCCCCCAGACTTCCGGTTCCGCAGTGGCATGTTGCGGGCCAGGGCGAGGTCTCGCCAATGGCGGCACTCGACGGAGCCTTCGCGGCCCTCGTCCAAGCCAACCCACAGCTGCGTCCGCGGGTAGGCAATCCGGACGAGCTGCGCAGCAACCGCATGGGCCAGACATTGGACCTGCTCAAACACCGCGTCTTCACGCCCGAACCGGGCCTGGCGGAGGCCGTCGATGGCGCCGTGATCACGGCGCTCAACGAAGAAGCGGTGGTCAGCGCGGCGCTGGGCAACAAGGGCGGCATCAACTTGGTCGTCTCTTACGAGGCATTTGCCGTCAAGATGCTGGGCGCGCTGCGCCAGGAAATGCTGTTCGCGCGACATCAGGCGCAGGCAGGCACACCACCCGGATGGCTGTCGGTGGTCACGGTTGCGACGTCCCACACCTGGGAGAACGGCAAGAACGAGCAGTCGCACCAGGATCCGACGCTGGCCGAAGCGCTGTTGGGCGAAATGTCCGACACCTCGCGCGTGTTGTTCCCGGTCGATGCCAACAGTGCCGTTGCGGCGCTGCGCGCGGCCTACGCCTCGCATGGCCAGTTCTGGACGCTGGTCGTTCCCAAGCGGGCCGTCGCCAGCCAGTTGAGTGCCGAGCAGGCCGAACGCTTGGTCGATCAGGGTGGTTGGGTGGTGAAGCCCTGCGACGCCCCCGACGTGTTGCTGGTTGCCATCGGCGCATACCAGCTACAGCAGGCCCTGCTTGCGGCGCGGCGCCTCGAAGCCGCTGGACATCGGACCGCAGTGACCTGCGTCATCGAGCCGGGCCGCTTCAGAGCACCCCGCGACGAACGCGAGCAGGACTTTGTGGCCGGCGACCAGGCCTTGCGCGCCCTGTTCCCGGAGACTGCCGCCGTGCGCGTCATCGTCTCGCACATGCGACCCGAGCCGACGCTGGGCCTGATGCGTCGGATCGATACAGGGGCGCGGCAGACCCGTGCCTTGGGCTACCAGGCGCGCGGCGGGACACTCGATGTGGCCGGCATGCTGTTCGCGAACCGTTGCACGTGGGCGCACGTCGCGGCGGAGGCCGCTCAAGGGCTCGGTGTCGATCCGCAGAGCTTGCTGAGCGCCGAGGAGTGGGCCGCCGTGCAGGGGCGTGGCGACCCGCGCGTCATCACGGTCTCGGCTTAACCCCCTTCCAGCACGACCCACGACCGGACGCTGATTGCGCCAACGCACTCTGCTTCTTCATGTGCGTTGCCAGGTCGCACTGGGTTCGGATGTCTGACGAATGGCTGTGGGACCGATGGCCACGTCGCGCCTGAATGTCGTCCTCCCGTGCCAAGTAGCACTTCCTTGTCCGGGCGTTCAGCGCGAGGCGTCAACTATTTTCCCGCGCTGGAGAGGGGATTTGCCAGGCGAAAGCATCCGCGCAATCGCCAACTGAATCGCCCGTCTGCGCGCCTCGTGCTCCTGCGAATCCCTCGCCGCCGGTGCCATGCACCACGTTTGCACGATCGTCGCTACCAGTCGCACGATCTCATCAGGCGTGAAATCCGCGGTGATGCGTCCTTCGGCCTGGGCAGCGGTGATGGCCGCATGTTTGGCTTCCAGTACGCTGTGACCGGCGGGGAGCAGGAGCACTTCTTGGCCTCGCTCCAGGTGGAACCAGGTCATGAGCCGCCATAGGTGCGGCCGCTCGGTGAGCAAATCGTAGGTGCGCCCCGCATAGCCGGGAAGATCGTCCGCATCGAAGCGCTCGTCCTGCGCCGCGGCGAGGATTTCCCGGCTGAGCACGGCGTCGAAGAGAGCCTCCTTGTCCCCGAAATGGACATAAAGCATCGGCTTGCTGATGCCTGCAGCCGCCGCGATCCGGTCAATTCGTGCCCCCGCCAGCCCGTTCTCGGCAAATTCCCCCAGCGCAGCATCCAGCAGCATTTGCTGGGTCTCGGCGGGACGTCTCTTGGCCATGGGCCGTTACTCCTCAACAACATTTCACCCGAGCGCCCATCATCGCTTGACACGGGTGCCATCAACTTACAAACTAGTTGGTAAGTAAATCACAGGAGTGCATTTATGTCCAGACATTGGTTCCTCACCGGCGCATCCAGCGGCATCGGTCGCCATCTTGCCGAAATCATCCTGGCTTCGGGGGATGACCTCACGGCCACCGTCAGGCGTCCCGAGACGCTCGACGACCTGGCAGCACGCTACGGTGACCAGCTCGTTGTCGAACGGCTCGACGTGACCGTGAAGGGGGACATCGCACCCGTGGTCCAGCGCGCCGAGGCCCGCCGCCCGGTCGATGTCCTGGTCAACAACGCCGGCGGCGGCATCATCGGCGCCACCGAAGAGTTTTCCGACGCGGACATCGAAGGGCAGATCAGCCTCAACCTGCTGGCGCCGGTGCACGTCACGCGGGCCTTCATTCCCGCCATGCGCACACGGCGAGCCGGTCGGATCATCCAAATCTCCAGCGCCAGTGGCCAAGGCTCCCTGCCGACCAGCAGTCTTTACCACGCCGCGAAATGGGGTCTGGAAGGCTTCAGCGAATGCCTTCGCCAGGAACTGGAGGGGTTTGGGGTCTTCGTCACACTCATTGAACCGGGCGGCGCACGCACGAGCTTCAGCCGCAATTTGCAGTACGCGCTGGCGAACCCCGCCTATCAGGACACGCCTGCTGGACAGATTCGCGCGATGTTCGAGAACGCGGGTGACGAGTTGTACACGCTCGATCCGCAGAAGATCGCGCACCGGATCTTCGACACGGCCACGAGCGAGAAGCCACCGCTTCGGGTGGCGCTGGGCGGTGACGCCTTCGGCGTCATCCAGGCGGCGCTCAAGGGCAGGCTGTCTGCTCTTGAAGCGCAGGAGAGTCTGGCGCGATCGGTGGCCTTCGATAGCTGATCGCTGTTTCAGGTCAAGCCCAGGGCGACGGCAAAGCCAGCAGCAGCCATGGCCGCGTACGACGGCAGCACTCTCCATGCGAGCGCCCTACCGGCCAGCGACATCAACAGGACAAGTTTGGTGACCTGATTGACGGATGCGGCGATGAACAAGGCCAGGGTGGCCGAAGCGGCGGTGACGGCGCCCTCGGTCACCAGGCGGCCAATCGAGAGCGTGATCGCATCGACGTCCACCAGACCCGAGGCAGCGGCGGTCAGCATGACGCCAGCATCCCCGAAGCGATCGGCAAGAAAGCGGCCTGCCAGCATCACCGCGGCCAGGAAGGCTGCGAACTGGAGCGCGGAGCGCAGCTGCAATGGGTTGCCAAGCTGAAGTTCGGGCAAGTCGTCGGCGGGCGACCGCGCCGCCAGGAACGTCCCCAGAACACCGCCAGCCACGGCCATGGCCACGAAGATGACCACCGGGTCCCAGCCGATGCCGGGGGCTGCGATGGCGACGAGAGCCGCCATGCGCGCAAACATGGCTGCGCAGGCGAGCGCCGCCCCCGCCGCTGCCAGTGGACGCCAGCCTGGCGTCTGCCCGGCCCAGCGCGCCAACGTGGCCGTGGTGGCGGTGCTCGACACGATCCCGCCGAGCAGCGCTGTGAATACCAGCCCTCGTTTCCTGCCGAGCGAGCGCATCAGGACGAACCCAGCGAACGACAGCACTGCCAGCAGGACAACGGCCCACCAAAGGCGATAGGGATTCAACGCCTCATAGGGGCCAAAGCCACGATCAGGGAGTACGGGCAGTACGACCACGCTGATCAACAGCAACTGCGTGCCGCTGCTGATCTCCGCCTCGGACAGCTTGCCGACGCCGGCGTGCAAGAGCTGCTTGAAACGCAGCAGCGCCAGCACGACCACGGCGGCGACCGCCGAAACGTGCCAAGCGCCACTGGTCGCCAGCGCCCCGATGGCGAAAGTCGCAAGGGCGGCGACGGACGTGGTCAGTCCCATCACGGCATGCATATGCGCCGTCACCAGGTAGCCCACCACCAGATACACCCCGACGAGTACGAGCAGCGCGATGAGCATGCCGGCTCCCCAGCGCTGGGCCAGCAGCCCGCCAAGGCCGCCGAGCAGGCCGATCAGCGCAAAGGTGCGAACGCCCGCGACGCGATGTCCCTCGGGCCGCTCGCGTTGCTGCCATCCCCGTTCCAGGCCGATCAGAAGTCCCGAAGCGAGTGCCAGCCCGAGCCCGACCAGCGCGGGATCATCGAATTCACTCATCGTCTAACCTGGACGCGGTCACGGATGAAATCACGCTGCAGTCCCAGCGAAGCATCGGTGCGCGCCATCGACACCTGGAGATCGGTCTCGATGCCGCTCAAGGCGCGAATGGCATCGATGGTCTCGGGGATTACGATCGCCTGGTTGAAGACCTGGTAGGTGTAGTACGCCTGATCGCCATCGACCGAAAGCACGTCCTCCCACAACGCGACCTCCCACAGGTCGCCGCGCGGGCGGCCGAGATCGGCCATCAGTTCCACCGTGCTGTTGAGGGCCACGAGACCATCCGAGGATCGCACGAACGCGATCCGTGGCGCAGCGCGAAAGGCAGCCAGCACCTCGTCGCGCGTGGCCGGCCTCGTCAGTTCGACCCACCAGGTGTGCAGGTGGCTGCTGTTGTGCGGCGCCTTGACCGCGATCGTGACGACGTCCAGGTCCGGGATCACAGTGCGCGCGTCCGGTCCCTGATGGCTGGGGATCGTCTTCTCCGGCACGAGCGTGTTGATGATGCCCTCCGCATGCGCCTCCCACGGGTCGGAAGCCCGGCGGATCAGCGTCCCGCGGGCTCGCTTGAGCAGGCCCGCTGTCCGAAGCGCCCCCAGGGTGCGCACGATCGACGTCGTGTTGCAGGACACCACCCGGGTGGAGGTGCGGCCGATCGCGGTTGCGTAGTTCTCCTGCGCGACGAACGAATGACCGGTCAACGCGTGGGACTCGCCGCCATGGAAGATGGACTTCACACCGGCAGCGTCGTACGCCCTCTTGTTGACCGCGGCGACTTTCTTGGGTGTGCAATCGACCACGACGTCCGCGTTGGCGAGCAGGTCGGCCAGATCGCCCGCGACAGGAAGCCCCGCAGCACGCATCGATTGTGCGGCTTCAGCGGTCGCCGCGTAAATCGGGAAAGCGCGCTGCGCGGCCACCTGCAGGCGATAGTCGTGCACCACATCCGCGACGCCGGCTAGCGCCATGTCCTCCTGGAGTGCGACCGCATCCGCCACCCGCTTGCCGATCACACCGTATCCGTTCACCGCCACTCTGACCTTGTTCATGCCTGACTCCTTGCTTGATGAGGCGCCTCAGCCGCGGCTGCGCGCGATGGAAAACGTGAACCGGATCGCCAGCGCATAGCCCAGCAGCGCGAGTACCGGCATGTCGCCCCAGCGCGGGCCCACGCCGTGCTGCATCAACAAGCTCGATGCGATGTACAGGCCGAGCGTCACGAGCGCCAGCGCGACGCGACGGCCGAGGCGGTCGATCCCGCTCAGCATCCTGGCATCCGGCTTGATCGACAGTTGCAGCAGGTCACCCTGCCGCAAGACGCTGTGCAGACGCCGCGCCATCAGGGAGGGCAGGGCGTGGGCCGCGTTCCCCAGTTCATATGGCAGACGCTGCGATGCCGCAGACTTGGGCTCGTCGAAGACGCCCGTGGTCGTGTGGCGAGAGATGGCTTCGATGATGGAAAACTCGGGTGCCAGCAGGCGCACCGTCCCTTCGAGCAACAACAGGGTACGCGTGAGCACGAGGAGGTCCCTGGGCAGCCGGACTTCCTGGGTCCGGCCCGCCGCCACGAGCTGCGCGAGAGCACCTGAGAGCGACCAGTCCTTCAGCGGCCTCTGTGCGCAGTCTGCGACCAGGGCACGCACGACAGGCACGAACACGGCCCGATCGGTGCCGTCGCCGAGCAGGCCCAGGTCGAGCCAGGCATCGACCACCCATTCGGCATCCTGCTCGACGAAGGCCAGGGCGAACGCCACCAGCGCCCGCCGCATGTTGCCGTCGACCCGGCCCACGATGCCGAAGTCGTGCAGGCAGATGCGGCCATCGTCCATCACGAAGACGTTGCCGGGATGGGGGTCGCCGTGGAAGAAGCCATCGCGGAAGATCTGGGCGACGTAGCTGTCCACGAGTTTGCCCGCGGCCGCCACCGCGGTGGGCGAAGGCAGACCGTGCAGGTGAGCTCCGTGGCTGAACTGCTGGACCATGACGGTCGGCGTGCACAGGCCGTCCACCACGTCGGGGATCACGATGTCGGCAGAGCCGCGCCAGGCGTCGGCGAAACGTCGCACGGAAGCTGCCTCGCGCGACAAATCCATCTCGTAGCGGAAGTTGGCCGCAACCTCGTCCACGATGGCTGCCAGCCCCCAGCGACGCAGCGAGGGCACGAGCCCCTGCATGACCAGGACGATGCGGCGCAGGATGCGCATGTCGGTCTCGGCCTGCTCGGCCGCGCCAGGGCGGCGGATCTTCACCACCACTTCCGTCCCGTCCGGCAGGGCTGCACGATGAATCTGGGCGATCGAGGCCGCGGCGAGCGCGTGCATGTCGAAGCGTGCGAAGACCTGCTGCCATGGGCGGCCGAGCGCCGCCTCGACCTCCTGGACCGCCTGCTCGGGAGGAAACGGCGCCACATTGGCCTGCAGGCTGGCCAGAGCCTCTTGCGCATCGGGCGCCAGAATGTCGGCCCGCAGGCTGAGATGCTGGCCCAGCTTCACGAAGGTCGTGCCCAATCGCTGCAGCACTTCGGCGAAGCGGTCGGCCGCCCGGTGGGTATCGCAGCGCATCAGGCCCCGGTGCCAGGCCACCCAGAGCAGGAACCCGCTCAGGGCCATAGCGATCTGCGTGGCCCGGCGCAGCGCCGAGCGTTGCGTTGGGCGGCCCGCAAGACGCACGGTGGAAACGGGGCGGTTCGGTCGCGTCATGGCTCATCCAACCTGTTGCGCAGGCGGCCCGCATGCCAGGCTGCGATGTTCGAGATGGTCTCGTCGAGGATGCGCGCGATCGCCTCCGACGTATTGAACCCGACATGCGGTGTCACGAGCACACGCGGATGCGTCAGCAGTGGGCTGGATGCCGACCAGCCGGTATCGCAACCCAGTCCGCCGCAGCCCGTGGGCACTTCGGGAGACAGATCCCCTTCCTGTTCCAGCACGTCCAGACCTGCTGCGGCGACGGTACCTGCCTCCAGTGCGTGCAGCAGGGCGGCCTCGTCGATGAGCGCACCCCGTGCCGTGTTGATCAGTACCATGCCCGGTTTCACGCGCGCGAAGGCCTGGCCATCGAGAAGGTGGTGCGTGGCCTGCGTGGCCGGAACATGAAGGCTCAGAACATCGCTGCTTTGCAGGATCTGCTCCCACGTCACCACGCGGACGCCGGCGATGGGTGCTGCCGTGATGTCGAGCGATTGGGCGAGGGCCGGGTCGTAAGCGAGAACTTCCATGCCGAACCCCAGGGCGATACGGGCCACGTGGCGCCCGATCCGGCCCAGCCCGACGATGCCCAGCGTCTTTCCTTCCAGCTCGAAGCCGGTGAGGCCGCGGTAAGCGAAAGAACCTTGGCGCGCCCGCTCGTGGGCTTGTGTCAGATGGCGAGCCACGCCCAGCAGCAGCGCGAAGGCATGTTCGGCGACGCTGGCAGACCCATAGTCCGGCACGTGGCACACGGCAATGCCGCGTCGGCGGCAAGCCTGCAGGTCGATGTGATCGAAGCCCGCGGAGCGCGTTGCCACGAGCCGCACGCGCGGCAGCAACCGGAGCACCGATTCGTCAACGCGCGTGCGCACGAAGACGCACAGCACCTCGGTGTCTTCATCGCCGACATCGGATACCACCAGGCGTTCGTTCTGGACGAAGTGCGCGTGCCAGTGGGTCGGAAGCCGTTGCTGCAGCGCGGCCTGGTCCGCCGGTGCGATGTCGGAGAACAGAACGGACAGACGGTTTTGTGCGGTCATGAGCCCTCCTCGATTACCCGGTGCAGGGACAGGATGCAGAACGCGGCGATGAAGTGCCCGGTCTTGGTGCCTTGCGCGAGTTCCGCTTGCGCGAACACCGTCGGCAGCCGGCCGGCGACCGCATCGCGCATGGTCTCGAATCCGTCGAGCAACTGAACCGTGAAGAACGCCGCGCAGCGCATCGGGCCCTGCGTGCGGCCGCAGTCCGCGTAGGCCAGTGCGGGCTTGAATCTGGCCGGAGGATTCGTCATGGCACGGCCAGCCTCGCTCGGGGCTCACGGAACTGCCACAGCACGATGAAGCTGAGCCCAGCGGCAAAGAAGCACCACACCGAGATGAACCAGGTTGCATAGAACATGTAGGCGGCGATTGCGGAGACAAAGGCGGCCACCCCAAAAGCCGCCACGCGCCGGTGGCTAGAAACCATCAGGCTTGCGCAGGTGCCGATCAGATACAGGGCCATCGTGGTCATCACGTAGAAGTGCGGAGAGTCGTAGAGGATGTGCTGGCCGACCACGCGGGCCGTGATGGGCAGCTTCACCAGCATCGCCAGCAGGTACAGACCGACGAGCGCGCCCGCGACTGCAATGGCCACCAGAACCCGACGGCGCCAACGGACGCTCTCCAGCGCCAGCGCAGCCAGCGGGACGTAGATCGGCCACAGGACGTGCGAGAAGAACGAGTAGAGATGCGTCAGCGCCACGTTCAGCAAGGGCGCGCGGTCGGGGAACGTCAGCCACAGCATGCCTTCGAGCAGTTGCTGGACGCCGAACAGCAGCGGGATGGCGGCATACGGCAGTTCGCGCCGTGAGCGGGCCCGGCGCATGGTGACGGTCCCCAGGCCCAGCAGAACCGCTGCGGCCGTGAAACTGGCGGGTGCGGAAAAGCACATGGGCAGTCATCTCCCCTCGATCGTGAGCGTCATGACGAGCGTGGCGCAGCGGCTCATGGCGCGCCGGCTTCCATCAGTTCCTGCACCGCTGTCGCCAGCGGTGCCACCACGCTGATGCCGTTGGAGACATGCGGCACGGTGTCGCAGGTCACCACCCGCTGGGGCCCTGCCGCAAGAAGTGTGTGGTACGCGTCGGCGGCGAACAGGGCGTGCACCCCGATGCACACCGGTGGCGGCAATCCCACGCTGCGCACACTGGCGATTGCCTGGATCATCGTGCGCGCGCTGGACACGATGTCATCGATGAGCACGGGCTGGCGGTCTGCCAGGGCCGCGGTGTCGGGAAGGCTGACCTCCACGTCCTTGTCGCCCCGGCGGATCTTCTGCAACACCGTGAACGGCGCGCCAGCCAAGCGCGCGACTTCCTGGACCCATTGCTCGCTTTCCGCATCGGGTCCGATCAACACGGGACGGTCCACATGGGCTGCGACCCAGGCCGCGATGGCGGGCGCGGACTGGACCACACGGGTCGGCACCCGGTAGACCTCGCCGAGCGAGCGGTAGCGGTGCAGATGGGGATCGACGGTGACGATACCGTCGAACACCGTCGACACCAGCGCAGCAAACGTGCGGGACGTGATGGCTTCGCCCGTGTTGAAGCGCCGGTCCTGACGCAGGTACGCCAGGTACGGGGCAGCCAGCAACACGCGGGTGGCGCCGAGGTCGCGCGCTGCGTCCGCGGCGAACAACAAGGGCAGCGCCTTGGCGTCCGGCTGTGCCAGGCTGGCCACGATCACGACGGTGCGGCCGGTGACGTCGGCGTCCAGCCGCACCAGCGACTCGCCGTCCGGGAACCGGTGCAGTTGCAGGGCAGCCCGCTGCGCGCCCAACGCCCGGATCAGTCCATCGGCGAAGTCTTCGTCGCCCGGCAGGTGAAAAACGAGAGGTTTCATAGGTTCTCCGAAATCTGGAAGATCGGTGGGCGCGAGCGGACGAACTGCAGCGCATAGGCCAGCTCGCCCGGCGCCTGGGCGTGCAGCGTGAAGAGCGGCTGTCCCGCTTCGACCTGGTCGCCCAGGCGCGCATGCACGTCGATGCCGGCGGCAGCGGCGGTCGGTGCTCCGGCGAGCTTGGCCGCCCGCGCGAGCAGCCGGTTGTCGATTCGGGAGACCCGTCCCGTGGACGGCGATGCGACGGTGTGCCGATGCGTTGCCACCGGGATGCTGCGCAGGCCGCCCTGCTCAGCGCAGATCGCCTGGAACGTGGCCCAGGCGCGGCCGTCGGCCAGCACCTGCGTGGCGAGCGTCAGGCCGCCGCCGGCGGGCGCTGCACCGCCCATTTCGAGGATGTCCGCCGCCAGCCGCAACGCTCGCTCCCGCAGGTCGGCCGGGGCCTCGGGCGTCCCTTGTAGGACGGCCAGCACGTCGCGGGCCTCCAGTGCCGGGCCGATCCCGCGGCCGACCGGCTGCTCACCATCGGTGACGCGCAAGGCCACGTGCAGGCCGATGGCGCTGCCCACCTCCTGCAGGCGCCGACCGAGCGCCGCCGCGGCCTGCGCGCTGCGCACTTTGGCGGTGGCACCCACGGGCAGGTCGATCAGCACATGGGTCGAGCCCGCAGCGGCCTTCTTGGACAGGACCGAGGCGACGAGCTGGCCCTCGCTGTCCAGGTCCAGCGGCCGCTCGACGCGGATGAGGATGTCGTCGGCGGGGCTGAGCCGTACCGAGCCGCCCCAGACGATGCAGCCGCCCGTGCGTTCGACCACGCGCCGCATGCTCCGCACATCCAGGTTCACCGGCGCCAGCACCTCCATTGTGTCGGCCGTCCCGGCCGGGCTGGACC